>NZ_QGQU01000001.1:1483458-1738822 GCF_003173795.1 Pseudoalteromonas sp. meg-B1
TGTAATTCGTTTAGAGCATTACCAAAATAAACTGCGCCATCAATATGCCCAGTATTTAAAATAGGTGCTTGTCCACTTCTAAGCGCGTTTATTGTTTTAACGCTTGGTAATACTTGGTGTTTGCGGGCTTCTGCAAGCAATGAACAATAATAACCCTTACTCATGTATTGGCTTGAGTCGCATAAATTAATAATGCGGGTTTTAGGTTCGTTACGTTTGGGGTAATCTCGTAAATAGGTGTCAAATGTAATTACATTTTCAAATGAAAGAGCAAGTGCTTGCTCATTGTTATCAACCACAATTAAGGTTTTAAACACGACTTTTCCTAGTTAAGTCAAAATATAAATAATACCTTGGCTAGTTAGCCCAGGTAGTTAAACAGCAAATAGAAACACCTATCGCACTAAGTGCAGCAAATAGCAAATCACTTAATACGATAGGTGCTTTAACGAATATCTACTATAAACGTTAGCGCTTAAATTGCTTAAGCGACATGTGATTTATAAGCCCTTTTTTACATCCACACAAACGAGATATTTTTAGCGTGAAGATAAAAATATTTGATGAACTTTTTTATTGTTAATTTGTGTTTTAAAATAGCCAAAATTTACCACTAAAAGTGATCATTATGTCTCTTCCCGCTTGCCCTAAGTGCCAATGTGAATACGTTTACGAAGACCAACAACTGCTTATATGCCCAGAATGTGCCTATGAATGGAATCCAAATAATACAAGCGATGAAGACGCTATTTTGGTAACAGATGCAAACGGCACTTTACTAGCCGATGGTGACAAAGTAACCGTTGCCAAAGATTTAAAAATTAAAGGCAGTTCTCAGGTTATAAAAATTGGCACGAAAGCGGTAGTTAGACGTGTGCTTGATAAAAAAGATCACCAGCTAGATTGTAAAGTAGATGGCATTGGCGAAATGATGGTAACGGCTAAGTTTGTGAAAAGAGCCTGAAATTACAAAAACTCACTTGTAAAAATTAACACAAAGAAATAACGCTTAACTGCTAATTTTTTAGCTCTTTAGATAGCGCAGCTAATGTTTGATCGTAAGCATTCTGATTAAAGTTACTTGAGTGTGGGTTCATAAAACCATGTAAGTAATCAACATGCTTTACGTTAACATTAGCCTTTGTTGCAAGCTCCACCTGTAATGATTTAACATCAAAGTGCGGCTCATAATGCGGAAAAATGAGTTCAATCTCAAATTGTGGTTGTATATCTGTATGGTGCCTAATTTGCGAGCTGTAAAAACAAATGCCCTTAGCTATCGTTTTAATCGCCGGGTGTGCAGACATTGACCAAATTGCCGATGCGCCAACACTAAAACCAATCAATATAGTGTTGCCAGCGAGTGGTTTAATCGCTTTTTGTAAAATAGCTACATACTCATCAAGGCCAATATGCTGACTAAAATACCCATAGGCCTGCTGCTCACAGTTAAACGCCATATCAACCCCGCCATAGGGATCGACAATAGACTGAGCGTTTAGTTTTTCAGCAAATGCTTTTAAAGCCGCTGTATTACCAAAAATATCACTGACCAATACTAAGTTCATAAACGGCTCATCTTTAATTTTATTCTATAAGTTTTAGGCAATAATTTAACAAAGAGGCCTACGAGATGCTGCGCCTCAGAGTAAGAGACAAATAAATACTACATTCAAAGCACTTTAACCACATCGTAACTATGCTTTACATCACCGATCGTTAAACTAACTTCATCATCGACTTGTTTACCTAATAATTGTTGCCCTAATGGGGCACCAGAGGTAAGTACTTGAATGGTTGTGCCTTTAATATCAACGGTTAATCCACCAGCTGCTGGGCCTAAATAAAACCATTTTTGTGTGCTGGCATCGTCTTCTAAACATACCAATGAGCTTATAACGACAGTGCCTGTAACGGGTTCGTTGTATATGGCTTCAAATAGTTGTATTTCTTTATAGCACTCATTAACTCGCTCTGCATGGCCTTGTGCTAAATAGGCAGCTTCAAGCCCGAGGGTATCGTATTGGGTCTCTGCAATACTTTCTTCATGGGTAGCGGTATCGTGAGCTGTTTGAGCTGCAATTTTAGCAGTGTTTAGTTGCTCATCTAAGGCAAAACGAAGGTGCTCAGTAACATGGGCTTTATTCATTTGGAGAATTCACTCAATTCGGTAAAAATAATTTGCTATTTTATACCAATCTGCTTGGATATGGGACCTATTTTAACGATAAGAAAATTGCTCTATAACTAGGCAAAATTTTTGACATCTAGTTGTTCTAAATGAAAAAATTTTAACAACGTTATAGGGGGGTTTAATTCGTTAAATTGTTCAAATATCTATGTAGGTTGGTATTAGCATTGTTGCTACATCGAACACTATCCCTTTGCTGTGTAACAACAATGCTAATATTTAAGGCTATGGCATATCCATTAATGCCTGCGTTTGCTGATCCACTTGCTTATCGTAGTTTTTAGCACTTAACCCAAGTAGCTCAGGTAATGTAGCAGCAATACAAATAGACGACAGCGTGCCTACGACTATTCCTGCAAACAAAGCAATGGCAAACCCCTGCAGCGGCGCGCCAGCTAACAGCCAAACACTTGCCACTGTTGCGAGCGTAGTTCCTGAGGTAATAAGCGTACGAGTTAAGGTGCTTTTAATAGCACTGTTGATAATACGACTTGGTTTGAGTGTGATGTTTGTTGGTATGCGCAACAGCTCGCGCACCCTATCTCCAACTATTATTGAGTCATTTAGGGAGTAGCCAATAATTGCCAATAAACTGGCTAAAACGGTTAGGTTAAACTCTATTTGTAACCACGAAAATAAGCCAACCACCAGCACTAAATCATGTAATAAAGCCACCACAGAGCCTAATGCTAAACGCCACTCAAACCGAACAGCTAAATAAATCATTACCGCTACCATCGCAGCAAATAAGGCTAAGCAGCCTTGCTCAAATAATTCATCACCCACTTGAGAGCCAATATAAGCTGATGATAAAACCTCAGCGTTTATATCTGGGTTTTGGCTAATCGCGGTTTTCCAAGCATCATTATTGGCACCTTTATTTGGCGCTTGCGTTAATTGAAAATGATTATTGCCCTGCGCTGTTAGTTCAAATTCACCTTGATGGTTTTTAGCAATAAATTGCTCAAGCTGTTTTAGTTCAACACCTTGGCTGGTGGTAAATTCTGTTAAATAACCACCCGTAAAATCAAGGCCAAAATTAAGCCCTTTTTGTGCAATGGTGAATACCGATAACAACACAAATATGGCACTAACAAGCATGCCTGTATAACGCATACGTGACCCTGTCTCACATTTTAAAAAAGTGTTAAGCATGCGCGTTTACTCCTGCTTTTTTACCCAGCTTTAAATATAAGCTTTGGCTTAAATACTTAGATACATACACTCCAGTAAACACCGATGTAATAAGACCAAGCGCCAGCGTTATCGCAAAGCCTTTTACCGAGCCATAACCTATGCCATATAAAATAATCGCGGTGATCATGGTGGTAATATTGGCATCAAATATAGTATTAGCAGCCTGTTTATAGCCCTCTTGGATTGCTTGATACGGGGGGCGACCTTTGCGACGCTCTTCTTTTATGCGTTCAAATATAATCACGTTAGTATCAACCGCCATTCCTATAGTTAATACTAAGCCTGCTATCCCTGGAAGAGTTAAAACCACCCCAGGTAATAACGACATTAGCCCCACTAAAGAGGTTAAGTTTAAAATTAACGCAACATTTGCAATAAGCCCTAAACGGCGGTACCACAGCGCCATAAACGCAAGTGTTAAACCCATGCCTAACATTAACGCTGCTAATCCATTATTAATATTGTCTTGGCCAAGGCTTGGGCCAATAGTTTGCTCATGCACTATCGTTACAGGCGCAGTAAGTGATCCTGCGCGTAGTAGTAGCGCTAAATCGGCAGCGGCTTGTTGGCTCTGCATATTGGTTATACTAAACCGCGAGCTTAAATGCTGGGCAATGTTCGCCACATTAATGACTTCGCTTTTTTTAACCACTTCACCTTTAGCATTTTGTGAATACTCTGAATAAAGCGTTGCCATAGGTTTACCTATATTCGCCTTTGAAAAAGCCGACATAGCATCGCCACCTTGGCCATCTAAGCTCAGTTGTACCAAAGGTTTACCCCAGTCATCACGGCCTATATTAGCGTTATTAATATGCTCACCGGTAAATATAGGTACAGGGTCGAGCTTAATAGTCCCTCCCGATTGCAAATTAAACGTTTGCCCGCCTCTCTCTTTAAGTTGATAAAACCCCAATGACGCGGTTGCACCAATTATGCGTTTTGCTTCAGCTGGATCTTGCACGCCAGGTAGCTCAATACGAATACGCTGCTTACCTTGGCGCTGTGTAACGGCCTCAGTTATACCGAGCTCTTCAATACGTGAGCGAAGTGTGGTGAGTGTTTGGCTCATCACTTCTTTATCAAATGCGCTGCGCCCTTGCTCAGAATAGCTAATTTTAACGACCTGTAAGTTGCCATTAGTTGATGTGGTTGTAGTGAGGTTTTCAAAACGGCTTTTAAGCTCTTTTATGACAACTGTTAACTTATCGCCAGCATTCTCAAGCGCACTTATTTCAAAGCCCTGATTAGTCTGCTTCGCTTTAACGCCATAGGCTTTTTGCTTAACAATAATGGCTTTTGTTTGTTGATATGCACTGAGCAATTGCTCATCAATGGCTTTATTTAAATCAACATCAAGTACAAACAATACCCCGCCGTTTAAATCAAGACCCAGCTTTATAGGCGATAAGCCAAACTCTTGTAACCAAATAGGGCTGGTTGCATGTTCAACAATTTTAACTTGTGTGTTTGGAAAGTTTGATTTTAAAGCCGCCTGAGCTTGGGCACTTTGCGTAGGTGTATTTAAAAGTACATTAATATTTGCTTGGTCTTTTAAACTTTCACTCACTTCAAAACCTTGGCTATTTAAAAAGCGTACAAGATTTTCAGTACTAGGCAATGCTTGTGCTTTAACCTCAGAAGTTGCACTAACATGCAACCACGACTTATTCGGGTATAAATTAGGTAAGGCGCTTATTGCTAGTAACACTAATACAATCAGCATGGCTACATAGCTCAATTTAAACTTAGCCTTAAATGGCTTTTTCTCTTTTTTTAGACTTAACATAGTTATTCCTTATTACTAGGCATAGCCCAGTAACGTACCCATTAGGCACAATTAATCTGCAGGTCAAAACGCGATGCGTTAAAACCAATTAACATTAAATAGGGAACTTTATGCGTGGTAGGTGGTTACAGCGGTGTATAACAGATTAGCGTCTTTCCAGCCGCTCAAGCGCGACTTTTTACTTTTAAATACCCTAGTATACCAAGGCTGACTTATAGTAACTGCTTGCGGTCGCAAAAAAATATGCCTACAGCCATTTAGGGCAAAAAACTCATGCACTACATCGTATTCAGGATCGCCCTGCGCACTATGTAGAAATAAAAATGAGTTATTGGCTGTTAACCTAGGTTGATGAGCATCAAAATCAGAATGCTTTGAGTTTTTGTGCTTTAAATTGCCAAGCGATTTTGTAGGTGTAGGAGTGTTAGTTAAATGGTCAACATTAACAATATCGGTAAGACTGCTTAAGTTACTGCCTAAACCCTGCTTTACGCCCATAGCATGGCTTTGCACACTAAAGAGTGCAGCAAAAAACAAGCATGTAGCGAAAAAAACGCGAAATTTAAACATTTTCCATTTAAAACTAAAATAAAGGATAGCTAGTATATAAGGGCAGCTAATTAAAATACAATAGCCGTTCTTAAGCTAATTCATTTATATAATATCAAATACTGAGATCCTCGATGCGCTCCAGACAAAGTTCAGTAAAACGCCCCGACGCCATGAATTTAAAACAAAGCGTTCAAACTCTTTGGCCTTATATCACTAAGTTTAAAGGCCGTGTGCTGATTGCTATATTAGCGCTCATCGGTGCTAAAGGCGCGACATTACTCATGCCATGGGCTTTAAAAGAAATAATTGATTCGGTTGATAAATCAATTAATCCACTACTTCTTGTTCCTACTTTATTACTGATTATGTACGGCGCATTGCGCTTTGCTAGTGTATTTTTGGGTGAAGTACGCGATGCAGTATTTTCGCGAGTCACCGAGCATGCCATGCGAGATATTGGACTTAAAGTGTTTAAACATTTGCACTCATTAGATTTAGCTTTTCATTTAGATAGGCAAACTGGCGGCATAAGTCGAGACATAGAGCGCGGCACCAGTGGCTTAAGCTTTTTAATGCGTTTTTTAATGTTTAATATTGTGCCCACGTTGTTTGAAATAATGACTGTGGCGATTATTTTTGGCAGCTTGTTTTCTATTTGGTTTGCGCTGATCACCCTATTGGCTGTGGCTATTTATATTTTTTTTACCGTGACGGTTACCCAATGGCGAAACCGCTTTATTCGTGAGTCAAATGCTGCCGACAACCAAAGTAACACCCGTGCCATCGACAGTCTATTAAATTACGAAACCGTAAAATACTTTAATAATGAACAGCATGAAGCCCAAACTTACGACACATTTTTAGCAACCTGGGAACAAGCACGATTAAAAAACAGACTCTCGTTACTGGCGCTTAATTCAGGGCAAGCACTGATCATTGCATGTGCCATAACCGCATTAATGTGGCTTGCAGCCAATGAAGTGGTTACCGGCGAGTTAACGATTGGTGAGCTGGTAATGATCAATGCGTATATGATCCAATTATTTTTACCGCTTAACTTCTTGGGATTTGTGTATAGAGAAATACGCCGTGCCCTTACCGACCTTGAAAACATGCTTGGGTTATTAAATACCTCACCCAAAGTAGCAGATAGCGAAACTGCGCAACCATTAGCACTCAAAAATGGGGCAATTAGCTTTGAAAATGTCAGCTTTAGCTACGATAGTAAACGCCTTATTCTTAAGAACGTCAGTTTTCATGTAAACCCTGGTGCTAAGGTAGCGGTTGTAGGTGCTAGTGGCGCAGGTAAAAGCTCGTTAGCCCGCTTGTTATATCGTTTTTATGAACTTTCATCGGGCGCGATTAAAATTGATAATCAAGCCATAAACACAGTCACCTTGGCAAGTTTGCGTAAAGCTATTGCCATAGTGCCGCAAGATACTGTGTTATTTAATACCAGCATACGCGAAAATATTCACTACGGCAGACCCAGCGCCAGTGAAGATGAAGTAAACAAAGCCATAAACATGGCGCATCTAACAGACTTTATTAATAGCCTAGATAAAGGCGATAAAACCTTGGTAGGCGAACGCGGACTAAAAGTCTCTGGCGGCGAAAAACAACGTATTGCTATTGCTCGCGCTATTTTAAAGCAATCGCCGATTTTAATTTTTGACGAAGCCACTTCCGCGCTCGACTCACAATCTGAGCAGGCCATATTAAACGCTATGCGAGAAGTAGCCTCTAACCACACCAGTATTGTTATTGCGCACCGCTTATCAACAATTACCGATGCCGATACTATTATCGTGCTTAAGGCGGGAGAAGTGGTAGAGCAAGGTAAACATGATGAATTACTCATGCAAAATGGTGAATATGCTCATATGTGGGCATTACAGCAAAAGCAGTCCAAAGCGCAATAAACTAAGCCTCTCGGGTACGATTGAAGTATCTGAGTGCTTTTTTGCTATTTTGCTAGTATTTCATTCATCTTATCGACCGGTACGGTTATTCACCTCAAAAGGTTTGTTTGCAGTGAAGTTATCAATACAATCAAGTAGCTATTTTTATAACAAAAATATAACGAATTAAATAACGTGAATTCATAGGGGAAAATAATGAAAAAGAGTTTAATTGCAGCGGCGCTCGCTGCCACATTTATTACTGGCTGTTCTGAGCCACAAACAACAAAAACTGAGCAAGTAGCAGCAGTTGCAGAAAAGCCACAAGCAACAGAGCAAGCCGAATTAGGCACGTTTGGGGTTGATTTAACTGCGCGTAACGAAGCTGTAAAACCAGGCGACGATTTCTTCATGTACGCCAGTGGTTCATGGTACGACAACTATGAAATGCCAGCAGATAAAACCCGTTACGGTGCATTCTCTGCGCTAGCTGAGCGCAGTGAAGATCGCGTTAAAGAAATTATTGAAGAAATTGCAGCACGTGACAACTTAAACGCCGAAGAGCAACTGGTCGCTGACTTTTATAACTCGTACATGGATACCGAGACGCTTAACAAACTTGGTATCACGCCAATTAAGCCGTTGCTTAACGACATCAATTCGGTTGCCTCTACTGATGATTTGGCAAAAGTATTTGGCCAATCTTGGCTTACGGGTGTAAGTGCACCACTTGGTGGCGGTATGTGGTTTAACCGTTTAGATCCCAATAAATACGAAATGTCATTAGGTGCAGGTGGCTTAGGTTTACCTGATCGTTCTTACTACCTTGAAGATGCAGAACGTTTTGTAAAAACCCGTGAAGCGTATGTTGCACATATTGCCGATATGCTTAAATTTGCAGGGGTTGATAATACCACAGAGCGTGCACAAGCGATTTTAGCGCTTGAAACCAAAATTGCAGAAGGTCATTGGCCACGTGAAAAACGCCGTAATCGTGATTTAACCCTAAACCAAGTAAAACGTGATGAGTTAAGTGCGCAATACCCAGGATTTAACTGGGATTTATACTTTGCACAAACAGGTTATAAAGTACCACAATTAAACGTATCGCAGCCTGAACCTGTTAAAGCCATGATTGACTTAATCAATAACGAAGATTTAAGCGTATGGAAAGACTACCTTACATATCATGCGATTAATGGTAACTCACGACTATTATCTGAAGAAATATTTAACACTAGCTTTGCCTTTTATGGAAAAGAGTTAAATGGTCAGCAAGAGCCACGTCCACGCTGGAAACGCGCTATCAGCCAAATGTCTGGCACTAGCTCATTGGGCTTTGCAATTGGTAAAATTTACGTAGATCGTTATTTCCCTGAGTCATCTAAGCAACAAATGTCTGAGCTTGTTGAAAACTTACGCACAGCACTTGGTGAGCGTATTGATAACTTAGATTGGATGGGCGCAGAAACAAAAGTAAATGCGCGTGCAAAATTAGCGGCGTTTGTGCCAAAAATTGGTTACCCAGATGAATGGCAATCGTATGAAGGCTTAAGCATTAGCAAAAATGATTTAATGACTAATGTAAAAAATATGCGTGAGTTTTTCCAGGCTGAAAGTGTAGAAAAAGAGCTGAAAAAGACCGACCGTAATCGTTGGGGCATGACACCACAACGTGTTAATGCTTACTACAATAGTTCGTTTAACGAAATTGTATTCCCTGCCGCTATACTACAACCGCCGTTTTTCGATCCAAATGCAGATCCAGCAGTAAACTACGGTGGCATTGGCGCTGTAATTGGCCATGAGATGGGCCATGGCTTTGATGATCAAGGCTCAAAATCTGACGCTAACGGCATACAACGTAACTGGTGGACTGACGAAGATCGTGCTGCTTTTGATGCTAAAGCCGACAAACTTGCAGCCCAGTACAGTAAATACGAACCAATTCCAGGTAACTTTGTAAATGGCCGCAACAGTTTAGGTGAAAATATTGGTGATGTGGGTGGTTTAGCCATGGCTTATCATGCTTACAAACTAAGCTTAAATGGTAAAGAAGCACCGGTAATTGACGGTGTAACCGGCGATCAACGTTTCTTCTTAGCATGGGCACAAGTATGGAAAGAAAAACGTACTGAGCAAAGTATGTTAAACCAATTACGTGGTGGTACACACGCACCAGGTCGCTTTAGAGCACAAGCGCCTCGTAACCATGACGCTTGGTATAAAGCATTTGATGTAAAACCAGGCGATGAGTTATACCTACCAGAAGAAGAACGCGTTCGTATTTGGTAATACCTGACAAACGTTCATCGTTTGTAACGAATAAACAGCCCGCTTATGCGGGTTGTTTTATTTTTGGCTACTAACAATACTTACTAGCCCTACCCCGTATTTACCTTTAGAATATGGGCTTGCAAATTTTTTCAATTATTTATACATATTAAGGCGAAACGCAGATGGGAAGAGCTTACCAAAACAAAAAAGATTCAATGGCTAAAACTGCGGGTGCTAAAACTAAAGTTTATTCTAAATACGGTAAAGAAATTTATATTTGTGCTAAAAATGGCGGTGTTGATCCAGACGGCAATCTAGCACTACGTCGTTTAATTGAACGCGCTAAAAAAGACCAAGTACCGGCTCACGTAATTGAACGTGCTATTGATAAAGCCAAAGGTGGCGGCGGTGAAGACTATGCAGCCACGCGTTACGAAGGCTACGGGCCAGGTAACTGTATGATTATTGTTGACTGTTTAACCGACAACAACAAACGTACTTTTGCTGATGTACGTGTATGTTTTACCAAAGCAAACGCTAAAATTGGCGCACAAAACTCAGTTTCACACTTATTTGATCACCTTGCTATTTTTGTGTTTGACGGTGACGACGATGAAACCGTACTTGAAGCACTGATGATGGCAGATGTTGATGTTACCGACGTTGAAGTAGAAGACGGCAAAGTGACCGTATTTGCACCGCACACTGAATACAACAATACCCGCACAGCACTTGAAGAAATGGGTGTTACAGAATTTGACGAAGACTTAATTGCCTTTGTACCTCAAGTTGAAGCTCCTATTGAAGGCGAAGACGTTGAAGTTATGGAGCGCTTTTTAGCCATGCTTGAAGATTGTGACGACGTACAAAACGTGTACCATAACGCTCAATTTTAATCGTTAAGCGAATAATCTGAGCTCTGTATCTTCAGCGACAACTGCGTTGAGTTTACTTGCAATAGATTATGTTTAAAGGCCAACTTAGTTGGCCTTTTTGTTATATGAAGAATGGATTAGTTAATAACCCTCATAACTAGGGTCTGTTGGCTTTTATAGTTGTTATGCGGCCATGAATCTTATGGCCGCAATCTAAAACTACAGACTATTTTTGTTTTTTAAACGGGTAAATTTGTTGCTTTAGCATACCTACAGGCATGTAGTCCCCGACAACACCATATTCTTTAGGCCACTCTGCTTGGCCTTTTACCGCAGTACCAAATAAATAATCTAAAAACGAGAAATGGGCTGCATAATTTCGATCAATGGCAGCTTTATCGGATGCGTGATGCCAATGGTGAAACTGCGGAGTAACCATAAAATATTTTAACCACCCAAATTTTACATTCACGTTAGCATGGTTAAATACGGCTTGAAAACCAACAATAATTACATATAAGCTGATTATTTGCTGTGAAAACCCCAGCACAAATATAGGGGTTAACACTAAACTACGGGTGATCAGTATTTCTAAAATATGCTGACGAGAGCCTGCAAGCCAATCCATTTCTTTGGCACTGTGATGCACACCATGAAATCGCCACATAAATGGCACTTCGTGATATGCACGATGCGTCCAATACTGCATTAAATCAGCCACCAAAATAATTAAAAATAGCTGTAGTATAAACGGCATTTGCGCTATGTAAGCTTGCAGTGTGCTCGAAACCGCCCAACCAAAACCATAATGCACAAAATGATTAGTAACCAGTAATACAAAGCCCACTATTAAGTGATTAACAAAGAAGTGGTTTAAATCCCCGCGCCATTCACTACGAAGTATTTTTTGCTCTTTTCGATGCGGAAGTAGTTTTTCAATTAAAATAAAAATTAAGGTAGAGCCTAGTAAGTCTAATATAAACCAATCTAAGCCAATATAAGGAGTGTTATCTGCAAAGTCATTCACTTCAACATTCGGGCCACCAAAGCTAATGGCCAGTATAATAAAAAACCACGCAGTGGCACCCAAACGTTTATTCGTATTTCGTACAAAATTAAGTAACCCTAAGCTACCGGAAATAATAAGAGCAACAAACATGAGCTGACGTAAAAAGTCAACGCTATAGCTTTTGCGTAATTCTGGAGTTGTTAAATATTCCGGAAAGTGGAATGCAAGCACTCCTAAGCAACTTAATATTGCCAAAAAGCAAGCAATATAACCGCTGATATTACCCTCACCGATTTGCAGGTGACTAGTACGAAATATTTTTTTAGTGACGTGTTTTAGCATTATTTTCCTTAATATGGCATGCAGTTCCCTATTCTAGTGCGCATATTCTAGCAAACTTTGGGCTAACTAAAACACAAAAAAAGCCACGCAGTGCGTGGCTTGGCTGGATAAAGTAAAATTTAACTACACGGAAAAATTATAAATAAGCACCCAGCGCTTTAACTTGATCTAACATGCGGTTTGAGAAACCCCATTCGTTGTCGTACCACGCCATTACTTTAACCAATTTACCATCAGCACGCGTTTGCGTTGCATCAAAAATAGATGATGCTGGGTTATGATTAAAGTCGATAGAAACAAGCGGCAGCTCATTGTACTCTAAAATACCTTTCATAGAGCCAAACGCAGCATCTTTAACTACTTGGTTAATTTCTTCAATGCTTGTGTCACGCTTAGCAATAAACGTTAAATCAACTAACGACACATTAATTGTTGGTACACGTACCGCCATGCCATCTAGTTTACCGGCAAGTTCAGGCAGAACTAATCCAACCGCTTTTGCAGCACCCGTTTTAGTTGGGATCATAGATTGAGTCGCACTACGCGCGCGGTATAAATCTGGGTGGTATACGTCAGATAAGTTTTGATCGTTGGTGTAAGCATGAATGGTGGTCATGCTACCTTGTTCAATTCCTACTGTATCGTTAATTGCTTTAGCAACAGGCGCTAAACAATTGGTTGTACATGAAGCATTAGAAATAATGTTGCTATCGGCATTAATTACATCGCTATTTACACCGTGCACTACGGTAGCATCCATATCTGTACCAGGAGCCGATACCACTACTTTTTTCGCGCCCGCTTCAATATGCTTATTAGCTGCTTCGCGAGAAGTAAATAACCCCGTACATTCAAGTACGATATCAACATTTAGTGCTTTCCACGGTAAATTAGCAGGGTCACGTTCTTGCGTTAGCGTGATCACATCATCGCCAATTAGCATAGTGTTATCTTTAAGTGTTACTTGCTGTGAAAAACGACCATGTACTGAGTCAAACTGAGTCAGATGAGCATTTACATTGGCTGGGGCTAAATCGTTAATAGCCACAATTTTAATTTCATTATTTTGCGCTGATTCATACAGTGCACGCAATACATTACGACCGATACGGCCGTAGCCATTAATTGCTACATTAATCATTTTTGACTCCTATTAACTTCACATGCTTGGCGAGCAAGCGTTTCAATAGCTTGCCAGTCTTTATTTTCAATAAGTTGTTTGTCTAACATCCACGTACCACCTACACAAATAACATTGTTAAGTGCTAAGTAATTAGGCGCAGTAGCTAAACTAATGCCACCGGTTGGGCAAAAAGTAATATCAGGTAATGGGCCGCCAATCGACTTAATCATCGCAGTTCCGCCTGCGGCTTCTGCAGGAAAAAACTTTAAAAATTTAAAGCCGTGCGCTGCTAAGTTCATCACTTCGCTTGGGGTTGCTGCACCGGGTAAAAAAGGAATACTTGACTCTTTTGCCAATGCTAACAGTTCATCGCTTACGCCTGGGCTTACCATAAAGTCAGCGCCAGCTTCTACTGAGGCGTTAAAGCTTGCTTTATCAACCACAGTGCCAGTGCCTACATAAGCCTCTGGTACTTCAGCTTTCATTAACTTTACAGCTTGTGCAGCAATTGGTGTACGTAGTGTAATTTCAAGTGCTTTTAAGCCACCGTTGTACAACGCTCTTGCAAGTGGTGCGGCATCTTCTAGTTTTTCGATTACCACCACTGGCACAACGGGTGCCGATGCTAAGATTTTTTCAATACTCATTACTTGTTCCTCATTACCCAATATGGCTAATTATTATTCAAGTCCAAAAGCACTTGCACCTAAATCGGCACTGCTTACGATATTTCTAAATCCAGTAAATAATTCACGACCTGTACCAAATGTTTGGCTTGCTTGGCTAATTTGTAGTTCACGCTGTGCAAGATCTTCGTCGCTTACATGCAGTTTTAAAATACCATTTGGCGCATCTAAAGTAACAATATCGCCTTCATGGATTTTAGCTATAATGCCACCTTCAACTGCTTCAGGTGCTAAGTGGATTGCCGCTGGTACTTTGCCTGATGCACCCGACATACGTCCGTCAGTAACAATAGCCACTTTGTAGCCCTGATCTTGTAATGTTGCCATTACCGGCGTGAGCTTATGAAGCTCTGGCATGCCTTTAGCTTTAGGGCCTTGCTCTTTAAGAACAGCAATAAAATCTTGGTTAAGCTCACCACGGGTATAAGCGTCTTGTAACTCACCTTGTGAGCTAAATACTTTTGCTGGCGCCGACACCACTTGATGCGACTCTGCAACGGCTGATACTTTAATAACCGCCTTACCTAAGTTACCAGTTAGTAACTGTAAACCACCTTGCTTGCTAAATGGATTGCTTACAGGACGAAGTACTTCTTCATCATGTGAGTTTTCAGGACACGCAACCCATTTAACTTTACTAGGGCCATTGGCATCACTCATAATCAAGTTATCGTCTTTATCAAGCAGTGGCTCACACATGTAAGGTGCAAGACCTTCGCCTAAAATAGTGGTTACGTCTGTATGAAGGTAACCAGCACTGGCTAATTCACGCATTAAGAAGCCCATTCCGCCGGCTGCTTGAAAGTGATTAACATCTGCTGAGCCATTTGGGTAAATACGCGTCAGTAATGGAACAACCGCTGATAAATCAGACATGTCTTTCCATGTAACTTGAATACCGGCCGCTTTAGCAATCGCCACAATATGGATTGCATGATTGGTTGAGCCACCTGTTGATAACAAGCCAACTAAGCCGTTAATAATGGTTTTTTCGCTGATCACATCCGCTAAACACGGACCATCTTTGTTTTCTGTAAGCTGCTTGAGCATGGTCTCAACTGCATTACCCGTTAAGCCATCACGCAATTCTGTGTATGGATTAATAAACGAGCTACCTGGTAAGTGTAAGCCCATAATTTCCATTAACATTTGATTTGAATTTGCAGTGCCATAAAACGTACACGTACCCGCACTGTGATAAGAAGCACTTTCCGCCTCTAATAACTCATCGCGAGATACTAAACCTTGGGCAAACTTCTGACGAACACGTGCTTTGTCTTTGTTTGGAATACCTGACTGCATTGGTCCTGCTGGTAAAAAATACACAGGTAAGTGACCAAATGATAAAGCACCGATTAATAAGCCAGGAACAATTTTGTCACACACACCTAAACAAAACACACCATCAAACACGTCATGCGATAAAGAAACCGCAGTAGACATAGCAATAACGTCACGAGAGAAAAGCGATAGTTCCATGCCGTCACGACCTTGGGTAACGCCATCACACATTGCAGGTACACCGCCAGCAACTTGCGCGGTCGCGTCAAATTTAGTGGCAATGCTTTTAATTAAATCTGGGTATTCTTTGTAAGGCACATGCGCAGATAACATGTCGTTGTATGAATTAATAATTGCAAGGTTTGGCACCTCATCTGCTTTTAAACGCGCTTTGTCATCGCTGCTGCACGCAGCCATAACATGGGCAATATTGCCACAGCCTAAACCAGCACGAACTCTTGTTTGTTTTTTTGCGTGCGAAATACGATCTAAATAGGCTTGACGGGTTTGTTTACTGCGCTCAATAACGCGTTCTGTGACTTCTTGAATTCGAGGGTGCAACATAATTTTACTCATCTCTATTCGTTAGAGGATAAAGGCTCAGTAACAATTATAGACTCCACGAAAATAACTGTACTGAGCATCTTTGACTTACCCGTTCAAAGGTACGCTACCAGGGAGCCTCTCACAACAACCCTGACACCGGTGTCAGGGTATTAACGCATGACAATGACACCGGTGTCAACCCTGAGTAATAAAAATAGTCATTTTTTTTAACATGTGCAATAAATAAACGTGAATTTTTAGTGAAATATTAGCGGCAAATAATGAAGGTTAAAAATGCAGATAAAAAAAGCCCGAGTAAGCGTCACTCATACTCGGGCTACTGTGAAAAAGCGGTTTTATTTTACGGCTGCGGTTGACTCTCGCGTGATTAATTTTGCTTCTAAAATCACCTTATAAGGCGACTCTTGCGGCTCAATAATATGGGTAATTAACTGGGTAACAGCCTGTTTAGTCATCTCTTCTACGGGTTGCGCTATAGTAGTTAGTCCGGGCCAAATATGACGCGCTATGGGAGCGTTATCAAAGCCAGCAATAGAAATGTCATCTGGTACACGCAAGTTACGCTGTGTGGCTAATTTAAGCACGGCGGCTGCCATGTAATCATTCGATGCAAATACAGCAGTAGGTCGTGGCGATAAATCTAAAATACTACGCGCACTGTCTACCCCTGAGTGATAACTAAAGTTACCCTCTTCAACTAAGCGTTCGTTAAATTCAATACCATGGCTTGCTAATGCGCGCCTGTAGCCTTTAAAACGCTGCTGTGTAGCACTGTGATCTGGGTGACCTTTAATAAACGCGATAGAGGTATGCCCTAGGTTTATTAAGTGCTCGGTAATTTCAAATGCGCCCTGCTCGTCATTACTGGTAACAGAAATAGAGTCATCTTCTAAAATAGCAGAAGCCACTCGAGCATAAGGAATTTTTTTCGACTTTAAAAAATCAACCAGTTCTGAAAAGTCACAAAATGGTGGCGTAAGTACTAAACCATCAAGGCGTGATGACTGTAATAGCTGCTCTATATTATTAATAAGTGCCTCACCTCTGAGCTCACAAGGGTGAATCAGCAAGTTATAGTTGTTTTCTTGGCATGCAGCTAATGCGCCTGTTTGCACTCGAGTAATATAACTTTTACTTGGGTTATCGTATAAACAACCAATAATAAAACTACGGTTTTGTGCAAGCCCTCGAGCAATGGGATTAGGTGTGTAATCAAGCTCCTTAAATACCGCCAATACTTTCTCGCGGGTGGCCGCGCTCACATTTGGTTCGTTATTCAGTACGCGCGATACCGTTTTTTTAGATACACCGGCATAACTAGCAACGCTATTTATAGTGACTTTTTTCATCTATTTATTTCCAAATGTATGCAACGTAATTAAACCTGTTGACTCGTATGCAAACACGCGGCAGCACCAATTAAAGGAATGTTGTCTTGTGTTACTAATGTGACCGGAATTTGACCTGTATATTGCGACATTATGCCCTTTTGTGAAAAGCGCTCAATGAAGCGGCTTTCCAGTAAACGAGCCTGCATTCTTGGTAATATGCCACCGCCAATATAAAGGCCACCAAGAGCACCATAAGCAAGCGCTAAGTCGCCTGCTACACTGCCAATCCAATCACAAAACTGATTAAGCGTTGCCTCACATACTTCACATTCACCGCTGTTGGCTAAGCTACTAATTTGTGCAGCGTCTAAATTCTTTGCAGCGACCCCTTTAACTGCAGCCATTGCTTTGTACAAATGAGCAATGCCTGGTCCAGAAAACACAGTTTCTACCGATACATGTGGGTGGTCTTTCTTAAGTGCTTGAATAAGCTGAGCGTCAAGTTCATTTACTGGCGCTAGAGAAATATGACCACCTTCTGAACTCATTACCGCAGACGAATGTGCAGTTCTTACTAAACACGCTGCACCAAAGCCTGTACCTGGGCCCATTACACCAATATTTGCTGTGTCGTCTGCTTGGCCAGGTTTAACGGTTACGTTTTGAGAAGGATCTAAATACGGAGCGGCGTAAGCGAATGCAGCAAAGTCGTTTATTACGCTTAATTGTTCAAGGTCAAAATGGTGTTTGAAATCATTAACGCTAAAGTGCCAACCTAAGTTAGTTAAGTGAACTTGGCCTGCGTTAATTGGGCCTGCCACTGCTAGGCATGCGCGTTTAGGATTTATATGAGACACTGTTGATAAGTAATACTCGGTAGCACTTTCGAGCGATCCATAATTAGCACTTGGAAACGTATGATTATGCTCAATGGTAAATTGATTACTTGATTCATCAAACCCCGTGATCAACGCAAAGCGAGCATTTGTGCCGCCAATATCGGCAACCAGAATTGGATCAAAGTGTGTGCTAGAGTGTAAACCCATAGTGTTATCTCTTTTGTTTAAGTAATGAGTACTTATTATTTTAATGGGGTATCATTGATACTTATTTACTTTGAGCTATCACCTCAAAGCAGCTATCACTGTAAAAAAGGCTACCTTTAATAATAAAGGTAGCTAATACGTTTTGACAACAAAATGATAAAACGTCCTTATTGTGACACCGGTGTCATGAAAAAATCAATAAAAAAATGCCTTTATTGACAAATAAGCTTGAAAAAAATCACTAATAAACGAGAATAGCCCCTTATTGTCCTCTTAAATAAGTAATCGTGATGAAAGGTAAAGCCACCTCATTTGATATAGCCCACTATGCTGGGGTGTCTCAATCTACAGTTTCTCGTGCTTTACGAAATAGTCCCTTGGTAAATGATGAAACCCGAAGGCGGGTTCATGACATTGCCAAAAAGCTTAATTACAAAGTTGATAAAAACGCCAGTAACCTGCGTACTCAACAAAGTAGCACCCTAGCTTTATTGTTGTTTGAAGATCCGACCTCAGATGAATCGCAAATCAATCCGTTTTTTTTAGCCATGCTGGGCAGTATTACTCGTGCCTGCGCTAAAGAGGGTTACGATTTACTCGTGTCATTTCAATCGGCCAGTGCTGATTGGCAGGCAGATTACGAAGACAGTCACCGTGCAGATGGCATCATTTTATTAGGTTATGGCGACTATATAGATTTTCAGCCTAAATTTAACACCTTACTTGAACAAAACACCAAATTTGTTTGCTGGGGGGCTAGCGTTGATAACCGCCCTGATTTAACCATAAGTTGCGATAATTATGGCGGTGGTAAACTCGCCGCCGAGCATTTATTAGCTCATAGCCGCAAAGACTGCGCGTTTATAGGCGATGCCTCTGATCATAGCCCCGAATTCTTTGCCCGCTTTAATGGCTTTAAAGACGCGTTACAACAAAACGGCATTTCACTCAATGAGCGTAAAATTGCCAATGCTATCTCTACCGAAGAGTCTGGCTATCATGCCACGCGTTCTTTAATTGCTAATAACATCACCTTTAATGCACTTTTTGCTGCCAGCGACCTTATAGCAATAGGCGCAATACGAGCATTAAAAGAAGCCAATATTAACGTACCAAAAGATGTAGCCGTGATAGGCTTTGATAATATATCTATTGCCAGTTACATTAATCCGCCGCTGACAACCATAGAGCAAAATACCACTATTGCTGGGCAAATGTTGGTTGAAAACCTATTAAAGCTCATTAGGGGTGAGCAAGTGCAAAGCACCCTACTACCACCGCGTTTAATTGCACGTGGCTCAAGCTAATTCATTCAGTAAAACCACTTTTAAGAAGCAACAAAATTAAAGGCAACAGCGCTCTTTTACCTTAAATTAATTCAGGATTTATTGCATTTTTACGGTCATTTGTCCTTTTTGCTTTCAATACTAAAGCTGGTGCTTTCGTAACATTAACAGGCTATTCACACCTCGCTATCACATTAGTTTTTTTAATCTGAAAGCAGCTGTTTTTAATGTAATTTTTCACTCGTCAATGCATACTTTTATCACTACAATCCTGTTTTTATTTTATTGTTAAAACTTCAAGCGATCATCTCATGCTATTAACCATCGTTTATATTATAGGTATTACAGCAGAAGCCATGACCGGTGCTCTTAGCGCTGGGCGCAGAAACATGGATTGGTTTGGTGTTATGTTAGTAGCCAGTGCCACAGCTATTGGTGGTGGTAGCGTGCGAGATATTTTATTAGGTAACTACCCACTGACTTGGGTAAAACACCCAGAATATTTACTGATCACTTGCCTAGCCGGTATTGTTACCACTTGGTTGGCAAAATGGGTGGTTAAATTTAAAGGCATATTTATGCGCCTAGATGCACTAGGGCTTGCTGCGTTTAGTATTATTGGCTGCCAAGTTGGACTTAATATGGGTTTGCACTATGGAATTTGTGTGGTCGCAGCTATAGTAACCGGTGTATTTGGTGGATTATTACGAGATTTAATTTGTCGCCAAGCACCATTAGTACTTCATCATGAACTTTACGCAAGCGTAGCGCTTATAGTCGCGTGTTTATACTTAGCGCTACACCACTACAACATTGATGACAATATCAGCGTGGTTGCAAGTTTAGTAGTAGGCTATTTAATTCGAATGGCATCGGTACGCTTTAAGTGGCGCTTACCAACATTTAATTTATTAGAACCCGCTAATTTAAATAATGAGCAATAACAGCAGCGGTTAATGCCCACCTGCCCTAGCACTTTTAAATAGACCGAATACTTTTCGGGCTAACAAACTAACCACAAAAAGAACTCCCAAAGCAAAACACAGTATGCTCAAGAGCATAAACACGCTTTCATGTAGAACACCATTATTATCAATATACTGATACACACTGTTTTCTATCAGCATAAAACCCGTGCCAAGCAATAAAAAGCAAACACTCAGTGTGGCTGTTTTGTTTGTAAAAAAGCGCATAATCTATCCATAAATATTTTATTAAATTGTCGGGATAGCAGTTTGAATGAACGAATATTAATCTACAGTGACTGAGCAACATTGATTTTTAAAATAAAAGTCACGCTCATTAAACTAAGCTTTTAGACATATAATAAAATCTGTCGTCTTCTTTATCTATGCTGAAACCTGAACGTGTGTAAAGCTTGTGCGCAGGGCTTATTTTAAAAACGCGGAGCCTAAGTTGCATAGCACCTCTGTGCACAGCTAAACGAGCACCCTCATCAATTACTACAGCACCAATACCCATATTTTGAAACGCAGCATCTACTTGTAAGTCACGTATATAGCACCCCTCATCATCAAAAGCCAAGCGCATTGCACCCACTACATCGCCATTTAACAAAACATCCCAATTTTCAAGGTCTGAAATTTGCTCACATATTTTAAGTTGCTGCCAATCAACACCATAATGCTCATAATATCCACGCATATTGGTATAGGTTAACTGTGCAGAAGCCATTAAATCGGCTGTGGGCTGATAACACATATTCATTATTGCCATTCCTTTGTTTAGCGACCTTTACAAAACTTGTTGTGCTTGCTGGTTTTTAAAATATTTATTTACTAATAATGACTGCAATAAGCTAGTACTACTGGATGCAGCCCAGTACAAACCAATTGCAGAAGGAAAGTTAACCAGAGTAACAACACAAATAATTGCGGGAATTAGGAACAATAAGGTGCTGGTTTGCTCTGCGCTACCAGGCATCATCATCATAGATAAATATGTAATAGCCCCCACTAGTAACGAAAGCGCAATATCAGGCTTTGCAATACTGGCAATCCAAGCAAACTTACTATTAAATACAATTTGTTGCAGAGCCTGAAAAGTTCCAAGGCCAAATACCCCTTGGCTTGCCATATTAGTCACACTTTTTTTATCGATAAACTTAATGTTGTGCTTTTTATACAGCGCCATAGTTAATTTTGCGATTTCGCTGGGCTGGTTTTTATAGTTGTTTTTTATGCTATCTAGCTCAGGTTTTAGTGCGGCAATTGCTTTTTTATTTCTAACCATGTTAACCATAGCTACAAGGTTAATCGGCATTAAAACTAATCGCCCAATAACGGTAAACAAAATAATAGCAGCCGCTTGGCTTACGCCCACCTCTTGAGTAAAAAAGGTGATTGACTGCACAATAAAATCAGTAAATAAATTCCAAATTTCCATTTTAGTTTTCCTTTTAATATTATGTATTAAAAGTAACCATCACGACATATTATGTCAATGATTTATTTTAAACTAAAAATGGGTTGCTATTTAACTGTAGTTTAGATTCTGATATTTAGTCATATGAAGATTGCAGCGCAACTAAAAATATTTTATTAAATCTAGTGTACTTGTTTTGGTGGTTTATTAATTACATGCTTTAACCAATGTGTCCATAAAGCAAACATTAAAAGCATCGAGTTTATACCGATCATTATCCAAGGCCTCAACTCAAATGCAAAAACACTAATAACAAAAGGAATAAGAGGGATAGAGAAACCAATTGTTGTCAGTAATACCCCAGGATAAAAGAATAATCCATATAATTATTAGCAAGTTATTTGCAAGCGTCAATCCAGCCGCCCCTATAATTGAAAACATTTCCCAATTAACGAGCAATGTAAAAACGATCAGAAAAGAAATAACTCTTTGTCCATATTTGTATACTAAATCTTGCATATCGACTTACTACCTAAATTAAAAAACAAAATTAAAGATGGGTGTCTTGTTTAGTTGTGTTAATTATTTTTTAGGTTTTCGTAAGTACGTATGCACGGGATATAACTAAAGGAAAAAAATCTTCTTCTAAAAGTACAGCCCATTGTCCATCACCAAAACGTTCAATACGATTCGCATTTGTTAGTACATTACGTAAATTATCATGGGAAGCAATATCTATATTGGACATGATCTTTTTTACTTCACGTGGGTCATAATCAATTTTAAACCATGGAGGAGCACATAGAGCATTCATAAATTTATAAATAACTTCAGGATATTTAGGATAACCACCTAAGTATTCTATATCCGGTAACGCCTCCTTAGCCCGCCTATAGTCTTTTTCAAGTTTTTCCACATCACTTTTTGAAAACATACACCCTCCATGAAACACTAGACATAATAACTCACACACGGTGTTAGCTTAATTCAAACCCAGCACCTCTAACGTGAAATCCATCACTAAAAAATTAAGATGGGTGTAAGCTTTATTTTTACTGAACCAACAATGTACACAGTAAACCTAATATGCAATCCACAAACAATCACACTTATCAAAAAAATTTAAGAAGCACGACAGAAACATGTCTTACTACTGCTTATTTTTAACTATAAGATAGTCAATAGTTGCAACACATATAGAAAAGTAAAGTACGCCAAGGTATTTCCACAATAAGTACTTTGTACTATCGGGTGATGCAATATTAAAAGAAAATAAGCGACCGTCCTTTATAACAAAGACTAAGGCAAGAAAAAGTAAACAACCCATTATATTTAAATAAGTTAAACGGTTAAGTTTATCAAGAATGAAAATGATAGGAATACCAATTACTGTATTACCCATATATGCAATCACCCCCCCAAAAAAACTGATCATCTTGTAAGCTTCCCAGAGTCCACTTTGGGTGACACCTAGTTGTACAGAGAAAATACTAGCGAATAAAAATACAACGCCTAATGCCGGAAATATTATTAAAGGTGCGAATAGCAACATGCTTAAATATCTCAAAGCAACCTCCGTGCTATAAAAAAGCCGCAATAACGGCGTACAATATTAGATGGCTAAACATAGTATGAGTGATTATATCAACGGATATTACAACAACGTTAGACCACTACACTTTAACGCCTCGTTAAGCGGAAATTTATAGTTGGCTAAAATGTTGAACGCAGTGAAAACAGCCAACTGTAAATTTTCCTGCTTTAATGACTTGTTATACGTAAATCCACTTGTAGATTGAAAAAGCAATAATTAGAGCTATTGATATTATTACATAAGAAATAGCGACCATAATTGCCAATGCTGTAAAGGGTTTTTTATCAATTTCTACAAACTTTAAAAGATAATTTTTTAGTAAATCTATTTGTAACGTTAACTTAAATAAACAATAAGAAAATATATGAAGCCATAGCCAAACTGAAGTTAATAAACTTGAATAAAACGATACACCTTCTGGAAATGCATAAACCACTTCTGTATACAATCCACCTTTAATATCATAATTTCCAGAGCCCTTTTCACTTAACATATCTGGAGTTAAATCATTTAAGGTTTGAAGTAATACCGGCATCTGATCTAATTGAATCCAGTAGGGAAATGAATCGGTAACCGATAACCAAGTTGGATTTATGACTACGTATTTAAAAGCTGTGATTCCGACATAAAAAAGTGTTGCTGCAATTATAAAGTCTATAGCCAATACAAATAAAAGCCCGAAGCCTCCTCTTGCTTTAGATTTACGAATAAATAACCTTGTTATTGAGACAGAAATAAAATCAATAACAAGGACTGCTAAAACTAACGGCAATGAACTTAAAAGAATAACTTTACTAAGATTTGCTTGTCCAATCCACGACGTATATGTCGGGAATAGAAACGTACAAATGATAAGAGTAATTGTCATCCATAGAAGACTTATAAAACATGATAACAAAAAAGCTCTTAAGCTAAATATTTTATCTCCAAATAAGTAATCAGATACCATCGTAAAAGTGATAAATGAATGACGGATAGTAGGTGTTGCTCGATAATTTTTTACTATATTTGTTAGTTTTACCTTCGATTGCTCATTTATTCCGCTTTCAGCTAAATGAGTAATATAATAAGCCATAACTACAACACTTCCCAAACCAAAAACTAATATGGTTGTAAAATCAAATACTGACAATTGACATCCTTGCTCTGAAGTTTAAATTACGTATAACGCTCGCATTTGCGGCTGGTTTGAAGCGCAGCGGAAAACCAGTCCGACAACATACGCTTGTTAAGCCTAGCGTTTCAGAGTGGCTAGACTATATGGATTTTATATTTTTCAATAAACGCCTGTCTATCTGAGTCAGTAGGTGGATTATCATTTGTGAATCTGGATATGTCTCTAATAAAACCCTCTGAAGGGCCTGATGGAGCATTGATGACGAGCAAATGACTGTCTGTAATGGCCTTAAAACGCCTTTTTACGTTAGGACCTGCAATGACAAGGTCACCTGCATTTGCAACAAATTCGTCGTTTTCTACACCAAACTCAATTTCTCCTGAAATTAGATAAAAGATCTCATCATCAATTTCATGGAAGTGCCAAGGAGCCTGATTCCCTTTGGGAAGTTTGCTATCAAAAATAGAAACTCTGTTATCAGTATCAGAACCAGATGCAAGAATGGAAGTAATTTCACCTTGGTCAAGATTGTATCTTTCGGCATTGCCGGCTTTGACGTGCTTATATCTCATTTTATATTCCCGATTTATCAAAGAGGCTTAACGCCCACTTAAGCGGACAAAATTAGTTGGCTAAACTTGTTGAGGAACGAAACAAAGCCAACTGTTTTTGTTCCGTTTAAAGTGCTTGTTATGTGTCAATCTACTTTGATGACTTGTCATTCTTTCGTTGAACAAAAGTAATAATTAGAGGAGCTATTACGGCAGTAAATATACCTAAGATTAATGTAATAGTTGTTGTTACAAAGAAAGATAAACGTGAATCAATTTTTTCAATGCTTCTTTCTAGTCGTAATAACTCTTTATCCGACACTAATTTATAGTTACTGAGATCGTTACGAAGTAAAGGAACTGATAAGATCTTTTCTGGGTTTCCATTTATAGAAGTTTCAATTACATCCATTTTCTCTAGTAGTCTAGAGTCTGAAAATTTCGTTATACCAGCTTCGATAGATGCAATTCTTGCATTAAGTTTTACAATTTCTTTAGGAACTTCTGCAGCAAATGCTTCAGGTGCATTTAAATCTAGGGTCATGAAAGCTTCACGCTGTTCATTTAGCTCTGCAATCAGTTTAATCATTTGGGCTTCAGCCTTCTCTTTATTCTTTAAAAAACTAGCAGAACTAATTGATAACTCCTTCTCTAATACACTTTTTAATTCAGCTTCTTTTTTCCCTTCCATGTAAAAAGTAAAAACGGCAGAGATAGTGATAATTAAAGACATTGATGCAATGATTGAACTTCTAAACCATTGTTTAGAGCGTAGTTCTTCTTCTTTTTTAAACTCTTCAATTTTAACATCAAGTTTTGAAGAATTATAAATTGGCTTGTTAAAGGAAGGCTTATATTTTTTTATTAACTTTCGCTCTAAATCCTTTGCTTCTTCTCTAATCTCAGGAGTGAATTCCCAGTAAAATATGGATAAATCACTTATATTTTCAATGTTTTCAGCAAGCAAACCATTAAACATATGTTGCTTGATTCGATGCTTTAACCTAGAAGCAATACCAATGTAAAGAGGTTCAAAACCCACATTTACTTCTGAAAGTATCACATAAACAGCATTTACATCGGGTAATCCATTAACTTCCAAACTTAACGGACCTAAAAAATCCTTCTCTAATAGTTTCACTGATTTACCTACCTAAAACATTTATACTTATGAAAGTTTTTTTGATAATACTTATAACTTTAAGATGACTAGATTATCAACAGGCCCCTGACACATAACGCTTAGCTAACAGGCAAAATTGAGCGAAGCGACGAGCTTATTTAATTTTGTCCTAGTTTAGCGACTTGTTATAACACGATTTCACCGGATAAAACTTGTTTGAAACAAATCTCTTCATTTAAACCTTTGTTTTTATCAGGGTACCAACATTGATCCAGAGTTTTATAAGTATCAGCTAGAGGTAAAGGTTTAATGTTCTTCGCTTGTAGTTGACATTGTGCCTTATAAAAATAACGATAAGAAAGAATGTCATACTCCATTTGATCGGATATATCGATTTCATACACTTCTTTAGCTATTGCTTTAGTTTCATCGAGACTAAACCCAGCTTTTTCAAATGCGTCATGATGCACTAAGCCAAGCATTCTCCAATCACCTAACTCTTTATCTTTTTGAGTTTTATTTATTTCCTTAAGTGCCCATTTAGTGGCAACCATAGGCCCTACAGCCTCAGCAATTAAGTCGCATTTAGAGTCTTTAGGTTGTACCTGCACTTTTGAAACATTTGATGTCGAATTACATCCAGCAACAGTGAATACAATCAGGGATAATATTAAATTACGCATCCGTTCCTCATAGTGTTATAACGCCTAAATAACAGGCTTAAAATTGTTGGCTAAAATAAGCGACGAAGGAGCAAAGTCCTTGTTTATTTTCTTGTTATGTTTACTCATCACCGTAGCACTTTATGTCAGATGGATTTGATTTAACGTAGAAACATGGAATAAATGATTCTTTATTTAAATCCGCACCATCTTTAGGTACTTGGAATTGGCGCTTAGCTAATTTAGCTTCCACTTTTTTAACATAGTTAGAAGGTGGCTGAAAATTAACATCGGTATTTTTTATTGGGTTAGTTGCTTTTGAAAAGCGTAGATTTGATAATTTACCGTCTTTATCTACTTTAACTGCAAATATAACTCCGTAAATATTTACGTTATCCCCGCTCGAATTATTGGTACTTTGACAACCGAATAATGACACCAATATCGATAATATAAATAGCTTTTTAAACATACGCCGAATTTCCTTGTAAACATAACGCTCAAAGCAGCTGCGCGGTACGCGTCAGATGCCTTTGCTTGTTATCTTCCGAATGCTATGACCAATTTTAAGGCTTAAATACTTAAGTTTTGCCTTAAACTTAGAATCATACTCTTTTGTAAATTCCACTCCGTAAGCTTTAGCGCCACCCGTCATTTCGACGTTTGTAATATTTTTACACTTGAGCTCATGATGGCCATGAGATGTATTTGTCGAAAACACAAACTCTTCACCTGTCCTCATATGAGATGAATCTTCAACTTTAATATTTGTGTGCCCATTGGCTGCAATCTCAAAGACTTCATTACTGATAAAAATGCAGTCATGTAGAGATAGTATTTCTCTGTATTCAGGCTCATAGCCGTTAAATTTTTCAACTTGAGCTTTTGATTTTAAGAATCCATTTATACCTTTGATGGTAACTGGATAGTTTTTATGATTCTTCACTACGAGAATAAATCTCTTAGATTCTTTTTTATTGTGGACAACGACTCTTTGTATAGATAATGGCTTTTGAGCGCTCCTATACCAAGAAAAAAGAACTGTTGTAATGGCAATAAACGATGCGACCGAACTAAGAACATCGACTATTACTTTAAATTCACTCATACCTCTCCTCTAGGAAGATAACGCCCCAAGCAGGGGATTTTATGAGCGTTTTTCAGCGAGTAAAATTCCCGCTGACTTGGCTTGTTAGGTAGTTTGTTCAAAAATCCATTCCTTCGTTTCTAAAAGTAGATTTGCAACTTCTAAGTTTTTCTTAGGATAAGGAGTAAGTCCCATCGAACCTGACTCTACTTTCTCTAAATATGAAGATATTTCATGATTTTTTGAATCGTTCAGTACGAGCTTAAATACTTTAGGCAAATAGGAATGGTATTCATCTCTAGCACCTGGGATATCAGCAACGCCTATTGGATCCCACACATAATGTAAAATCTCATCAGTTCGTTTGTAGAGTTCTAACTCCTTCCTTTCCAATTTACTTCCCATAGCTACCTAACGCTTAAAGCATGGGCGCGGGCTTTTTCGCGTCCCATGCCTTTGATTGTTATGTTTATGGTGCATATCGCTTACCTAACCAAGCTAAGCCGTTACTTAAAACTAAAGATTCCTCGTGCTTAGGAAGTACTAAGATGCAACCTTCGTCTTCAAAAAGGAAGTTTCCCCAATTATCCCGAAAAACTGCCCAATTGGTTTTTATACCAGTTTCCTTCATCCAAAATACGAAGAGTTCAGCTTCATCAGGAATACCAATAGATTCTAGTTTAGAGCTAAACTCCGAAAAATTATCGTTGTTCCAGTCATCTACCCAGTGGTACCAACAACTTATCCCGGCAACAATTTTGGCTGGCCATTCATCATCTTGCATTTGCATAAAATGACGGTTAACCGGACTAACATATTCATTCCATTTTGCAGCGCATTCACATTTATTGAGGATATCAATCTTTTCGAGATCCTCCGATGACATTTTCGGATCATCGTGAAACACACCCGGAATTTCCTTACTCACTCGATACCTCTTAAAACATAACGCTTGCAGCACGCGCGCCCACGAAATGGAGCCGGAGGCGCAATGTAGTGGGAGTCGCCGTACCTGCACTTGTTATGCATGTGGACTTTCTAATTGTGCAATGATTAACGCAGCTATCTCTTTAAGCTTCCCAACCTCTTCAAACTGCACGCCATGGTCTTTTATCACCAACAAAGGTCCTGGAAAAACATGAAAATGAAAATGCCCTACAGTTTGACCGGCAGAAGAGCCATTGTGCTGGAATATGGTTGACCCAGTCACCCCCATAGCGCGCTCGAGAGCTTTACCTATTTTCTGAACGGTTAGCATGCATGCTTGAGCAGCTTCTGCAGACAGATCGTAAATTGTGACCGCTTGTTCCTTGGGTACTACTAATACGTGACCATCCTTCTGCGGCATTATATCCATGAATGCGAGCGTTAAATCATCCTCATAGACCTTTACACAGGGGGCCTCTCCAGCAATAATCTTCGCGAAAGTATTACTAGTGTCGTAGATTGGGTTCACTGATTTCTCCAGCTTACGGAAATGCATAACGCCACATTAAGCGGCAAAAAATTGTTGGCTATAATATTGAACGAAGTGAAAACAGCCAACTGTTTTTTGTCCGTTTGAATGCCTTGTTAGCATTATTTTTGCTGAATTTTGAAAGTTACAGATTTACCAATATTTAAGCCATTTGTAATGAAAGTTGCATCCAAAGTTAAATCAAGAGGATATTGTTTTGAAGGCACCATATCCATCCAAGGAAAAAGCAGAACCATTTTATTGCCCACAATTCTACCTGTGACAGGTATGTCGGGAAAAATAAGATCAGGTTCTTTGCCGCTTAACACTCTGAAATAAAGACCAAATTCACTTATTTTATATGTTGATGTCGAAGGTAACTCAACCTCAAGTTCAATTAAGCCAGCATCATTACATGAGCTACCTGCTTTGTAACTTGCTCGAGATATTTTAGAAACAGTAACAATTGGTTTTGGAACACTTTCCCAATACTCTCCGTCTGAATTTGGATCGCTTTGAGCTGGCCCTGCATGTTGCTCCCACCTTTCTAAGCTAGGTTGAAAAAGATCCAAACCAGCGAATGAACATGCGAAGGAGTTGAAACTAACAAAACCTAATAGGAAAACTAAACTCGAATATTTCATCTCAATTCTCGATAATGCTAACGCCTCAATAAGAGGAAATTTTCAGTTGGCTAAAATTGTTGAACGCAGTGAAAACAGCCAGCTGTAAATTTTCCTGCTTGATTGACTTGTTATATGCAATTTTTAATGGCATCAAATTCTTTGGCTGCCATAGTTGGGATAAACTCTGTTACTTCATAATTCGCTACATTGGCAATATGAAATGGATCTTCTTTTATAATTGAATCCACTTCTTCTAAGCTACCCGCATTAATTAAGATAACCCCACCAGTTCTTGGCACTTTACGACCAGAGGCAATGAATTTACCTGAGGCATAATATTTTTCAAGATATGAAACATGAGCTTGAATATATTGATCAACTTCTGATAATTCAGTTTTGTACGTCAAGGATACGATAAACACTTAACACTCCATTGCATATAACGCCCAAATAATGGGCAAATAATAGTTGGTTAAAATAGCGACGCAGGAGCAAAAACCAACTGTTATTTGTCCTGTTAATTTGCTTGTTATATGCAAACTACCTGGCAAGCACTGAGCTTACCAAAAACACCAAAATTACTAGCGTGGAATGAGTAGAGCTAAAAAGCTGATCACCACGACACACCAAAACTTGAATTTTGAGCCACTCGCCAAATTAATTAAGCGAATACTCCAAAACTAGCGATTACCGCAAAACGTATTGAGCGATAAACCACCACAAAAAAGAACGATACAAGCGCCCTGCTTTATTAATAAATACAAAAAATAACCATTAAATGATTCGAATTCGTGGTGACATATAACGCCCGCAACACCGGGCAATTTGGAGCGCAGCGGAAAATTGATCCACGTGCTTGCGCTTGTTAAGCCTCATTTACCAACAAGCTCTTTAATACTTTTAACGACCAAATCACGATCCGCAATATGAAGATGGTGCTTTTCTGATTCAGAATAGATCACACGGCTATTCGTAGATAAACCTTTAAAGTAATTTTCCGCATCGGAGTACAGCTCATCCATTGATTTGGCTATGTCATCAGGAACAAAAGGCGGATCGTATCGCTCCCCCGTTAACTTGGAGCGCACAACGATAATAGGCTTGGTACCAAAATTATCTGCGTTAGCCAGTAATGCGTAGCTTTTCATATGATCTACATTTTCAGGAACTCTCTCAAACATGGGATTATGAACACTTTGCTCAAACTGATAAAAGCGTTCTAAGTCCTGATTGTCTGTTTGATAGTTTTCTGGCCACCTTGTCCCCATAGTGTAAAAGTAGCCCAACGGGGGCGGATCAATCAGTACTGCTCCCATAACTTCTTGTGGATAGAGGTTGTTATACGCAGTGATGATATAAGATGCATATGAGCCACCTGAAAAATAGTATGGCCCCTTGATCTTGGCATTTTGAAGCAAACTTCTGAGCCTGTTTGCCATATCATTGACCGTAAAAGGAACGTCACCCTTTTCGCTCTTACCCAAGCCAGCACGGTCATACAAACAAATGCTGAAATCGTTTTTCAGTCGCTTTATATTTTCTAACCAAACCCCATCAGAGCCATAACGACCGAAACCCTGTTCCAGTATTAGTTGTGGCTTGTCACTTTCGTAACACTCAAGATAAAGCTTAAATCCACCAACATCATACAACCCAGCTTTTGTCGGTTTCACCTCTAGCTCTGTAGCTAGCGCACCAAAACTAATAAGAATTGAAAATAATAGTATGATTGTTTTCATATCGACTCCATTCATTCGATGAGGCTTAACGCTTTGCTAAGAGGAAAATAATGGTTGGCTATAATCGCGAAGCGATGGCCAACTGTTATTTTTCCTTTTAAGCAACTTGTTAGAACTACTTTTGCACACGCTCTAACTCTTTTAACATTTGAAGTCCCATATATAGAGCCTCCTGACCATGCCCGTTAGATATTTGTTGACCATGAATTGCAGCATTACATATTTTAAGAATGTAATCATAAGAACTATGCATTCCTTTATAATTAGGATACTGAATCGTAAGTTCTTTAAATAATTGCCTAGCTGACATGAATTTTGACTTCATTTCTGTAGGGTCTGATGTTTGAGTTCTTTTACCCAAAATAGCACGCATTGATTTTTCGAGATCCATTCGTAAGCGAGCAAGTGCAAAGTTTATATCATTACCTGAAAGATTAATGTATTCCTGCAATTCATCTTCGATACTAGAGCCGTTATCTTCCTGTTGAATTGTTGATTTCAATTCATCTTTAGCTTCTTGGACTTGTTCCTTGCCTGGAAGGTGAACATTCACAGTTTGATTTACAGTATTTGAGATTGCAGTAATCATATTACTGTAAACATTTAGAAACTCTCTTGTCTCACCTTTAAAGTCTGTAACTTCAGTCTTTACCTTTTCTATTTCTCGTTCAAATGTAAGTATTTTACCTAGGCTAATTTTTTTGGCTAACGGTAACAAAATAAAAAATAGAGACAGAACCAATAACGAACCTGATGTTGTACCAATATCACTTTTAGGTGGAAAGCCAATTCCATATAAAGCAATAACTAATAGACCACATCCTATCAACCTACATAAGAAGGGAAATACATCAAAAAATAAAACTTTCTTCAAGGTGTCCACGATACTTTCCCTAGTAGTTCTAACAGCTTATTCAAAGGATCTAAACCCGCAAGTTGTAGACATAAAATCCTTTGATTTTTTTATACTTTAAGTTTAACTCTGTATCTAAATGTAAATCAAGGGATTTATATTTGTTGTTTTTTTGTTGTAGTAAAATACAAGAAATAATCCCGCGAGTTGTTGAAAAAAAACTAAATACAACTACTGTTTATATATACAGCACCAGCTAGAGCTGATTATGGCTTCTATATTTTTAGAATCAATCCGTGACTTTATGATAACGCGTCGTTATGCCAAGCGTACTATAGACACTTATCAATATTGGATAAAATTTTACATTTTATACCATGGTAAAAAACATCCGGCGCAATTGGCAGAGTCGGAGGTTGAGCAATTCTTATCTTATTTAAGTAATCAGCGTAATGTTGCAATGAAAACTCAGGCAACGGCTTTAAATGCTTTGGTATTTTTATACCGTCATATTATTAGTCGACCGTTATCACTTGAAATGAATTTTAATAAATCACTCGTGTCACCTAAATTATCTGTAGTACTGACCCGTGAAGAAATACAGCGTTTATTATTGGCAATGGATCCAAAGTATAAACTTATCGCTCAGATACTTTACGGTAGTGGTTTACGTTTAATGGAAGCTGTAAGGCTACGGGTAAAAGATGTCGATTATGACTATGTCTCATTAATGATTTGGCAGGGCAAAGGCAATAAAAACCGCAGAGTAACATTAGCACTTGAACTACTGCCGTTGTTGCGCAGCCAAAGTCACTTGGTAAATGACTACTGGCATCGAGACAAACAAGCAACAGACTATGCCGGTGTCTGGCTTGCGAATGCATTAGCTAGAAAATACCCAGCGGCTCCTTATGAAATGAGCTGGCAATATTTGTTTCCTTCTGCCCAGTTAAGCATGGACCCAGAAAGTAAAAAGCTGCGTCGCCACCATATTGATGAAACAACAGTTCGTAAAGCAATTAAACAGGCAGCAAAGCTGGCAAAAATTCAAAAAAATGTTACCTGCCATACACTACGGCACTCGTTAGCTACCCACTTACTTGAATCTGGTGCAGATATACGCACTGTGCAAGAACAACTCGGCCATAGCGATGTTCGCACCACGCAAATATATACGCATGTTTTACAACAAGGCGCGAACGGGGTAATTAGCCCACTAAGTAAAATATTATAAAGTATGAATTTAAAAGACTTTTATCTAATCTAATAAACTTTAAAAATGAGCTATAACTTGGGGGCAATGCAATAAAAACATTTCTACAAAAAGGGGCTAACGTATGTTGGCCCCTTTTGTGTGTTTTATTTACAGTGTGTTATTCAGTAACAACAAACCATAGCCAGCGAGTTGCTCGCTATTGAGGTCGTGTTGCCAGTTAGGCGTTAACCCATCGCGTTTAATACTATTGATGCTTTGCGGGTTAGCAGTTAAGTTAAGCACAAACATACTTTTACTGCCGTTTAACTCGCGGGTTATTTCAACAAGCCCGTTGTTATGCTGTGTTAATTCATAACTGCCTTTAATACCCAGCTCTGGGCGCTGTTTTTTTAGTGCTATTAAATGCTGATATAAACGCCACAGTGAATTAGATTGTGCTTGTTGCGCTTTTACATTGCGATCAGCAGCATTAATTTGCTGTGCTAAATATTCAGGCCACCACTGGGTGTAGTTATCACCAAACAGTTCAGCCTGCTCAACCCAACTTGTTTGAGCTTGAGTAAAACCAGCTTGGTTGCTGTTATTCCACTGCATTGGTGCGCGTTTATACACATCATGACCTGTGCCACCTTGTGTTAGGCCAATTTCTTCACCGTAATAAATATACGGCGTGCCAGGAGAGCTAAATAACATGGCGGCGGCAAGTTTTGCTTTATCGTCGTGTTCAGCAAGTTGATAAGCCACTCGTTCTTGGTCGTGATTAGTTAAAAACGGTGCAAAAAAATCAAGTGGTGCAGTTGAATCAATACGCTGTTGTAAATTTTGTTTGAGCACATTGGCATCAACTGCGTTGATTTTTTGGTTAGATTGCATGGTGCCAAATTGCGCTTCACCACTGGCATCGGGTTTTAATAAGCCCAATATTTTATAGCCTACTTCAAAATCAAAGCCTTGATCGAGGCCTTTACCTTCGCCAAAGTATTTTGCCGCAACGGGAATGTCAGCCCATGCTTCACCTACTAAGTACGCCTCTGGATCAACGCTTTTTACGTATTGGTTAAAGTGCTGCCAATATGCAATAGTTTCGTCGGTATCGGCTTGCGCATCTGCGCCACCTTCCATTGCAAAACGTACTGCGTCTAATCTAAACCCTGCAACGCCTTTATCAAGCCAAAACTTAGCCATTTTTTCCATTTCGGCAACAACATCAGGGTGGCGTAAGTTCAAGTCAGGTTGGCTTGCTCCAAACGCACCATAGTAATACTGCTGACGTGTTTCATTCCAATGCCATACTGCGTCGGGTTGGTCGTTATTACTCCAAGCATGTCCCCAACCACTTCCGGCTTTTGGCATATCGTCGCGCCAAATAAAGTAATCTGCATAAGGGGCTTCATTATTTGCTGAACGCTGAAACCATTCATGGTTACTTGATATATGGTTTATAACTAAATCAAGTATGACTTTCATGCCTTTGTCGTCAGCTGCTTTTATAAAGGCTTCAAACTCTGCCATGCTGCCGTAGTCGTTTTCTACTTGGTAAAATTCAGTAAAATCATAGCCATGATAAGAAGGTGCTTCAAACATCGGGGTTAACCACAATGCGTTAACGCCAAGCTCTTGTAGATACGGGAGCTTTTGGGTCATACCATTAAAATCGCCATGACCATCAGCATCGCTGTCGTAAAAACTGCGGGGCCAAATTTGGTAAAAAATGGCGCTTTCCCACCAAGGGCTTGCTTGTTGTTCAGTATTTAGTGGCGATGTTTCGGTGTTATTCGTGTAGTTATTTAATGATGGTGCGCTTTGGCAGCCTGTTAGCATGATTGCTAATGCTAATGCGCTCAAGGTAAATATTTTCATTTCAGCCTCGTTATTATTGTAATAGCTAACATAGCCGTATTTTACTACGGCTATGTTAGTTAGTTTGCGGTTATTTTAGTGCTTTAGTTACCACTGGGTAATGATCCCATACCTGCTTGTCGCTTAGTGAGCGCACTAGCTTAACGTATTCCGCATGTGTCCACGCCAATGGTGTGGCCGAGTTAGTACCCTCGCCTAACGTGTAACCCGCTTTATTAATGCCTACACCATCCCATACTTGTTCAGGTAGCATCATGCCTTGGTTAGCAAATTGCTCTAGGCCTTTTACATAACTATTTTTAATAGCCTGCTGTTTTGTTGCATCTAAACTATTATTGGCATTTGCGGCGGCAATTTCGTAATGACCTCGTTCACCGGTAAAAAATGGCCAAACTCGCCCACGTTGTCCTGGGCTATTTTTTCCACCTTGCGCATAGTTAGCGCCAGTTACTTCGTCTTCACCGTATCCGTCGTTACCATAGCGGCGGTAGCCTGCAAATGTGCCGCTGCCGTCAGTAAACTCAAAGCTGTATTTAACTTGTAGGTTATCGGTTAGGGTTTCGTCATCATATTCTGGGAGTGTTTTTACTATGCTAGGCGCTAGCGCATCACGTACGCCATAGCGAACCAACTCTAAAAAGCCACCATCAAGTATTTGCTTTTTATTAAACCCTTCACGGCCATTATTAGCGTTAATTTTAGTATTTGAATTGGCGTCTTTGTCTTGGCCAATGCGAATAAAATATTCACCATCAGAAGCGCTCGACTCTAAATTACCAGCCGTTGTAAACATTAATTTTTCAATATCATTGTTATAACGCTTAGCTGTATTTAGGTAACGTGTTGCATTGGCATCATCACCTGCTAGTTTAGCGATATCGGCTGCAGTAATTAAACCGGCAACAACAGCTGCGGTGGTTGATGGCGAATACCCTTCTTGCTCTTCCCAGCGTTCTTGCTGAGTGGCTGGCGGCGTTATTTGTGTGTCGTTCCATAGAATGTTTGCACGACCACCCTCAACTAAAAAGTCTGCCGCAGGTTTTAACATACGACTATACCAATCGCTGAGCTCTGCATCACTTAATACACCTGCCTGATGGAGTTTCCAAGCAAGCATGAGTGGCATTGCAGTTTGGTCAAGTTGTACGCCCACCCATTCTAGTTCACCATCAACATGTGTTTTTTGTAAAAACCACCCTGTATCGCCTTTATTACCTGGGGTTTTGCTGTTTACTTGAACTTTTTCAAGGTATTCGAAGGCGGTTTTAGCGGTCGCATTATCGCCCATGGCCATAAACGCCATGGCAACTTGATAAAAGTCGCGCACCCATACCGCTTTGTAACCAGTAGAGCCTGTTTTAGCCGATACGGTTTCGCCCCATGGGTTAGATAGTGAGGCAATAAGTGCGCCTGCATGAGTTTTATCTTCTTGCGCTTTAAGTACCATGGCACTGGTGTAAAGTAACTTGCCGTTATCTGCTGTTTGTTCGCTCATATTATTTAGCGGTGCAAGGCTTTGCAGGTAGTCTTGCCAACCAAGCGCTTCGCCTTTACCGTTGTAATTATCAAGCACCGCTTGGTAACCTTTGGCTAACGTAGCTTGCCCTTGTTTAAAGCTGATTTGTTCGCTATTACCAAAGCTTAGGGTTAAATCGAACTGGCTGTTTTCACCAATTTCACCCAGCTCTGCAAGTAGGCTAACATTACCCGATTGTTCACCGGTATTTTTATAAACCTGAGTAAGCTGCTGAGTTGTTTTCAGCTGATTTAAACCATCGCTCACACCTGTAAAACCAACACTTGTTTGTTTAAATGGCTGCGCACCTTGCAATGAAAGGTAGCTGTTGTCTTGCCATGCAAGCAATCCTTGAACTGTAGTTTTAGCAAAATCATCAAGGCCGTTATTATCAACATACGGGTTAACGCTTACGTATGCCTTAACGCCTTCAAGCTCGGTATTAAAAATACTGCGTACAAATAAGCTTTGCCCATCAGGATCGGTAAATATGTGTTTTTCGAGGCTAAAGCGGCCTTGTTTATCTTTGCTTACTACTTTGTAAGCTAATGATAACGGTCGGCCTTTATCGTCTTTGTATAAGTAGTCAATGGTAACGTCTAAGTCATCAGCTTCGGTAACTGTAAAATCTTTTCCTACTACAACAAATTGCATGTCTTTAATTTGCGCTTGATGAATAAGCCCAAACATCGTTTCGGTGATCATACCTTTGGCAATTGAGAACCATACTTTTGACACCGTTCCTGTAGGGGCCTCATCACTGTAAAGGCCATTTTGATATTGCTCAAATGATGTGCCAATACCGGTTTTGCCTGCATAGGCCCAAAATGGCTCTGCCCCAGGGGCACCTGGTGCCGATACCTGTATTGCAGCGCTGTTTGATGGCTCTTGCTGCGCGCCACAAGCTGTTAAACCAAGCATTAATAAACTGGTGGTAATTGTATTTAATTTTTTCATTTTAAAGCCTTAATTAATTTCAGTTTACTCGTTACTTTATTGAGTGTGCTTAACACGCAATACCGCAACCGCTGCAAGTACAAACGACACAGCGCCCAGTATTAATGCGTAAATAGGTTGGTTTTCAAAAAAGTGGCGTAATATTAACCCCAATACGCTAGCGGCTAATAATTGGGGGATCACAATGAAAAAGTTGAAAATACCCATGTAAACGCCCATTTTATGGCTCGGTACCGAGGTGCTTAACATTGCATAAGGCAGAGATAAGATAGACGCCCACGCAAAGCCTACGCCTATCATTGGCCAAATAAGTAAACTTGGATCTTTTATAAACATAAAACTCGCTAGGCCTAGCGCACCTAAAATAAGGTTAAGTGCATGTGCTACTTTTAATCCCACCCGTTTAACGATGATCGGGATACATAAAGCAGCAATCGCGGCAAAGCCGTTATAAGCGGCGAATAATATACCCACCCAATCTGCACCGTTGTTGTACGCTAACGAGCTGGTGTCGGTACTACCGTAATGAAAGCTAGTAACCGCTGAGGTGCTGTAAATCCACATAGCAAATAACGCAAACCAACTAAAAAATTGTACCCATGCCAATTGCTTCATCGCCTCAGGCATAGTGAATACATCATTCACTACATTATAAAAACCGCCGCTAGTGTGCTGTTTAGCTTTTAATGCCGCTGCAATAAATTGAATAACACCAAAACTAACTAACCCAGCAGCCAGCAAGTAAAGTTCTTTTTCCAGATCCAGCCCTAATACCGTGGCTAAAACAAGCAAACCTAAGCCGCTAAAAATAACGCCGCCTTTGGTAAAATTAACGCTATTAGTAATATTGGTTTGTGTTGTTTGTGATTCTTGTTGATTAAATTGTGAGAGCTGCTCGGGTGAGTACTCTTTTGTGGTGACAATAGTCCAGCCAACTGCAATAAATAAAATAACCCCACCAAAGTAAAACGAATACTTTACAGAATCAGGAATTTGACCAATCGGTGCAGTATTAGCAATATCAAACCAGTTGGTCATCATCCAAGGGAGTGCTGATGCAACCACCGCTCCCACACCAATAAAAAAGCTTTGCATGGCATAGCCTGTGGCGCGCTGCTTGTTTGGCAAGTTGTCGCCTACTAATGCACGAAACGGTTCCATGGTAACGTTAATTGAGGCATCCATAATCCACAGCATACCTGCAGCAATCCAAAGCGTGGGAGAATTTGGCATAATAAAAAGCGATAACGTGGTTAATATAGCGCCGTATAAAAAGAAAGGACGACGGCGGCCTAATTTGCCCCAAGTTTTATCACTCCAATAACCAATAATTGGTTGCACAATTAAGCCCGTGAGCGGCGCTGCAACCCATAAAATAGGAATATCGTCGACATTAGCGCCAAGTGTTTGAAATATACGGCTTACGTTACCGTTTTGCAGTGCAAAGCCAAATTGAATGCCTAAAAAGCCAAAGCACATATTCCATATTTGCCAAAAGCTTAAGGTTGGTTTGTTGTTATAATTCATGATCAGCCTTATTTGTTAAAACGGCACTGCTGAGTGCATCAAGGGTCAGCGTAAAGGTTGTATTTTGTTTCTCATCGCTCACCAAAATACTGCTATGCGACTCTAGTAGGTCGTATAGCGTTGAGTTTGGTTTGAGCATAGTTGCTTGATTCGGCGTGAGCGTAATAGTGACTGTTTGTGATTGCTGGCTAAAGTTGCTCAGCACCCATAATGATTGCTGCCCTAAGGTGCGTACAAAACCCACCACTCTATCACTGCCTGTTACCATCAAGGGTGCCATATCACCGGCAACAACAGCAGGTAAGCCATTAAGTTCCATAATTGCGATATAGTATTGACGTAACTGTGCTTGCTCAGGAGTTAAATTTGCGCCATCAAACTTGCCATTATTCATCCATGCTTGGTGCGCTGGTACGCCAATGTAATCAAAAATACTAGTGCGTGTAGGCGAACCAAAGCCTGCGTTTTCTGATCCATCTTCACCTACGTCTTGACCAAAATAAAGCAAGGTTGGCGAGCGACTAATTAAGTTAGAAACCACCATAGCCGGTTTACCCCATGCAGCGTTGCCAGCAAAGTCAGGACTTGCGATACGTTGTTCGTCATGGTTTTCTAAAAAGTGCAGCATGTGCTGTTCAATATCTGCCACTTCAGCTTGTGCTTTAAATAACGTGTTAGCGGGTTGCTTACCTTGCATAATCCCTTTTAGGGTGTCGTAAAAACCGACCTTGTCATACAAGTAGTCCATTTTACCTTGGTGAATATAGGTGCGGTACATCAATGGGTTATATACTTCGGCGAGTAAAAACGCATCGGGTTTATGTGTTTTTATTGATGAATTTAAAAAGCTCCAAAATTCAACGGGTACCATTTCAGCCATATCATAGCGAAAGCCATCAACCCCTTTATCTAACCAATAAAGGGCAATATTTCTAAATTTATACCAACTATTTGGCAGTTCTTTATCTTGCCAAAATTCATAATGTGCACGGTAATCTTGGTTTTCAAGCGATTTAGGTAAAGTTGGAAAGTCTAGGCTGCCATCGGGTTTAACACCGTAGTTAACTTTTACCGTTTCGTACCAGTCGTTTATATCAGGCTTTGGAGCACGTGCACCATTGCCAGTCCATTTTGCTGGGATTTCACTAAATTGACCATCGGCTAAAGGGTGTTTGTTGCCACCTAATACTTGGTAGCTGTCGCTTGTTGGTACTTTAAATGATTCACCCGGTACATAGTAAAAATTATTATTTTTAGCATACGCCTTGCTAGTATCATCGTCCTCACCAAAGTCTTTCACGCCGTTAGGCTTTGCGATTGAGTGATAATCTCGAGCCACATGATTAGGAACAATATCAATAATTACTTTCATGTCATGCTCATGAGTACGCTCAATTAGCGCGCTGAACTCTTCGAGTCTATTAGTAACATTAATTGCCAAATCAGGGTTTACATCGTAATAATCTTTTATTGCGTAAGGCGAACCTGCACGCCCTTTTACCACATCAGGATCGTCTTGTTTTATACCGTACTCAGTGTAATCACCCACCAAGGCATGATGCAAAACGCCGGTGTACCACACATGCGTGGTACCTAGCTCTTTAATGCCTTTTAATGCCTCGTCGTTAAAATCAGCAAACTTACCAACTCCATTTTGCTCTTTGGTTCCCCATGGCACATTAGCGGTTTGGGTGTTACCAAATAAACGAGTAAATACTTGATATACCACTGGCTTAACTGGGTCTGTTTGCTTAACTAACAAATCTGTTTTTGTCTCTTTGTCATCACTGCAACCGTGCACCAGCAATGCGCTGCATATAAGCAACGGCGTGTAAAATCTTTTTTTCATTGTGTGTGTCATTTTTATTTCAGTGTTGTTATAGGTTTATACTAAAGCTAAGTAAGGCTTGGTTACAGTTGCTGCATACGTATTCACAGCCATATTCAGTGACAATTAACCCGCAACTAAAGCATCACGTCACGCCACTTAGTTTGTTTTTAACTTAGCTAAAAACTCTTTATGAGTAGGTAGTTTATCTACCGTTGAATTTATTAGGGTTTTTAACGTTGCGAATAAATCCGTTAGTTGTTCACTGCTTAATGAATCAACAATACTGTTATAGTCATCTGGTATTAGGCCTTGACCTATAAATACTTGCTGCCAAGCTACTTCTGCAAATAACTCGTCGTTTTCGCGCACGACTTTGCCCGTTTGTTTAAATAAATCCATTTTATGCGCTAACGATTGAGGAATTTCCATTTGCTTACATTGACGCCAAAATGGGGTGTCTTCTCGCTCAGTTAATTTATAGTGCAAAATAATGAAGTCACGAATATGCTCGATTTCACTGGTGCTTTGCTTATTAAATTCAGTTACTAACGCATCACTAACCCCATTATGAGGAAACAACTTAATTAAACGTGTGACCGCACTTTGTATTAAGTGAATACTAGTAGACTCTAAGGGCTCTAAAAATCCACTAGAGAGCCCTACTGCGACTACATTTTTATGCCACTGCTTTAAACGTCGACCTGTTTTAAATTTAATTAAACGCGGGCTTGTTGTTGGCTCACCCGGTAAGTTATTTAATAAAAGTGCGGTTGCTGACTCATCCGATAAATAGCGGCTGCAATACACTAAGCCATTACCTGTTCGGTTTTGTAGCGGAATTTGCCACTGCCAGCCTGCGTCATGTGCTATTGATCGCGTATATGGCTTTAATTCGTTACTGCCTGTTGATTGCACTGCAACAGCACTATCGCAAGGTAAATAATGCGACCAATCAACAAACCCCGTATTGAGAGTTTGCTCAATTAAAAGTGCGCGCTGGCCAGTGCAATCTATAAATAAATCCCCTTGGATTTGGCTATTATCGTCAAGTGTTAAGTTGGAGATATTACCTGTCTCAGGGCATTGCTCAACACGTTCTATTTTTGCATCAATGTGTTTAACGCCGCGTGATAATGCAAGATTTTTTAAATATTCAGCATACAAAGTGGCGTCAAAGTGAAACGCATAACTAAGCCCTGGTAATTGAGTATTAGGAATAGTATTTAGTAGCGTAAATTTGTGCTGTTTAGCGGCTTGATAGTTAAGAGAAAAATCCCATAAAGAGTCCTCGCTGCCATTAATGTGCCCTTTTACCCAAAAATTATAAAAGTCACAAAAGGGAAAATCTTTACCAAACGAGCCAAATGCATGCATGTAGCTATGCCCTGGTGTTTTCCAATTTTCGAACTCTATACCCAGTTTGATAGACGCATTAGTAGCATTTATAAAATCTTGCTCATTAATACCGAGCGCATTATTAAGCCCAATAATAGGAGGAATAGTGGCCTCTCCCACACCTATAGTGCCAATGCTACTTGATTCAATAAGGGTAATATTAATTACTTTACCTAACACTTTATTAAGTAGTGCTGCGGTTATCCAACCAGCTGTTCCACCGCCGGCAATGACGACATGTTTTATTGGCTTCATATTATTGCTCACTTTTTTAAATCAGAATTTAAAAAGTTTGATAAAACTTAGGTAAAGTAGCTATAAAAAAACCCTTGTAAAACTAATTACAAGGGCTTCTTAATACAAAACTTATTATAGCTTGTAACTTACACCGAGTAAGTAAGTACGGCCATAGTCTTGATAGTCACGCACTTGCAGCGCATTATCGCCTTGCAATGATGTAAACGCTTCTTCGGTAATGTTTTGAATTTGGAACGTCATTGATAAGTTCTCAAAACCAGCAATACCAGAATCAGCAAAGTCATAGCCTACTTGCGCATCCCAAATAGTCTCGCCAAGTATATCAACTTGTTGTGTTGCAAAACCTGAACCGTAGATATCACCTTTAAAGTCACTACGTTTACGCATGCTGGTACGTGCTTGGAAACCATTGCGTTCGAAGTACACAGTTAAGCTATCAATTTTATCTGACAAACCTGGTAGTTCGTAATCGTTTCCGTTTTGATCTTGCAAGTCTTGCTCAACGCTGGTGTGGCTCGCAATTAAACCAAAACCTTCTAATGACTCATGTAATACACTGAAAGGGAATGATAATGAAAGCTCATAGCCCCATAAATTACCATCGCCACCATTCACTTTACTTGAACGGGTAGCTGTATTTCTATCCGCTGGAGGAACTTCGCCGGTTGCTGGGTCTTCTTTACCTGTTACATCAACATCGTAACGCTCATCAAAAATCCATTGGTCAATGTCTTTATAAAATAACGCTGCTGAAAAGTAACCTTCTGCATCAAAGTAGTTTTCGTATGTTAAATCAAAGCCTGTTGCTTCTTTTGGTTCAAGCTCTGCATTACCACCAGATATAGACCAGTAGTTACCATTTTCGTCAGGCTTTTCGCTGTTATAGCTTGTCTCAATCGATGCATGCATTTCATCAAGGCGAGCACGAGAAATTGTTTTAGCCGCGCCAAAACGAATTGTTTGCTCTTGGTCGATTGCAAAAGATAAGTTTAAGCTTGGTAATACATTTGAATAGTCGTGGCTAATATCAGTAGGTGATGCAACCACTAAACCATTAACATTTGATGCTTCGAAGCCTTGTGATGACTGCTCAGTGCGTACATAACGTATACCTACATTACCTGTTACCGGTATGCCACCAATCTCAGCGTTAATGTCTGCTTGAATAAATGCAGCGGTAACTTCTTCTTGTACCGTCCACGAACGCGTCAAGTGTTTTTGATCCGTTAAGCTTTCTTGTAATAGATCGTAATAACCATCATTTACCAGGCCATTGGTGTCATAAGCAATCATGTCACCCATGCCAATAAAGTCTAAACTTGCTGAGCCTAAACGGTATTGCTCTGGCACTGATGCCATACCTGGATTATCTAAAGAAAAATCTTTTAAAGTCATGAAGTAGCCTTCAGACTGTTTTACTTTCTCACGGTCACGGTAAGATAAACCAAAGTTAATACGGCTAAAGTATTCGTTTTCAAGTACTTTACTGGCCGCTAACTTAAGCGTTGAAAGCTCATCGCTAATTTCTGGGGCATTAATAAAGCCATCTTGTGCGGTATTTTGATAAGCCGTATCATTTAAGCCGTACTTATTATTAAGCGCAGCACTGCTTCCCCAAGATAAAGGACCGCCTAATTGAATTAAGTCGTAGTCGCTGTAATCAAGCTCATGAGTGAATTGTGCGCCCGTATTTCCACCATCAAATGCATACCCTATGTTATCGGCAACACCATTTGAATCGCCACGGCCAGTACCTGAGTAACTCTCAATACTCCAAATCGTACGGTCAACTTCTGAGTGGCTGGCATCAAATTCAACTGACCAATCATCGTTAATATCGTATTTAGCGTTAAAACCAAATTGTGATAGTTCTGCTTTTCGCTCTTCATAGTCATTTCGCACAACAACACGCTGACCTTGCGTTACTGCACTGGTAATAAAGCCAGACTGCTCATCTACAGTAACACTATTTGGGTCGATGCTACCTTGACCCCAGGCGAAAGGTACTTCGATACCACGTAAGATTTTTTCGTCGTTGAAATCTACATATAATGCATCAAACGTCATGTTTAAACGGTCATTTGGTGCAGCTTCTACAACTAGCATCGCTGAATCACGTTCAAGTGTTGATGAACGTACGAAAGGTTTAGCGCCGCCTAAAATTGAATAGTTTTGTCCATCATTACCTGTGAACTCTGGATAACCCCAAGAATTCCAGCGTTTTTCTTGGTTTGGAGAACTCATTGTGTTGTAAGCAAATGCTACACCTATAGTGTCATCTGCAAACTGGTCTATGTATGAAACGGTGCCACGAAACCCTTTGTCATCGCCATCTGGGTTTAATTTATCAAAGCTAGTTTGCTCATACTGACCATTAAACATGATCACTTGTTCACCTTTATTTAAAGGCTTTACCGTTTGCATGTCGATAACACCGGCAATGCCTTCAGCTTCAATGCTAGCACTTGGCGTTTTATAAACAGTAACACCGCTCATTATTTCTGATGGGTAAAGGTCAAACTCAACACCACGGTTGTCACCAATAGATACCTGCTCACGGCCATTAAATGTTGTTGCGCTTTCGTTTTCGCTAAAACCACGAACACTTACACGACTAGCACGGCCATCAAGACGTTGCGCTGTTAAACCTGGTAAACGTGCGATTGACTCTGCAATAGATGAATCAGGAAGTTTACCAATGTCTTCAGCAGAAATTGACTCAACCACCTGTGTTGAAAAACGCTTAGTATTTATTGATTCAACAACACTACCGCGAAAACCTTTCACTTCGATGATTTCTACATCATCATTTTTTATTGTTTCTTCTTGTGCCGCAGTGGTGGCAAAGCTTGATAATCCGGCAGCAGTTAATGCTAGCGTTAGTATACTTGGTTTGAACATAGCCATAATGTTTTCCCGTTACCCATAATGTGATACCCGCTTACTTGCTTAAGTGATAGTTAAACATGCGAGCTTATTTTGTTGTCGGAATGAATATTAACGCTCGTATTATTTTATTAACAACTTATTGCATACGTATTCAAAATAGCACCGCACGCACAAATTTAACATTAAATTTACAAGCCAACATGTAACCAACTGTTTTAAAATAGGTTATTTTGGTGCAAGAGTATTTTATGAGTTAAGTGATAACCACTATTTATTTTTTTATGAAATAAACCTTTCATAAAATGCTGATAAAGAGAAGCAAGAAAATTTTATTTTTTAATTAATTACTAAATACACTATTTATACAAATGAAATTGGTAAGACCAATAACTAAAAACACCAACTCAGTGCAGACCTTTGTTTTTGTGCACCTAAACAGCGCAAACAATAAATTAACAACTCCATATTAGAATTGGTAAAATATAATAAGAATAATCCACGACTCAAATCGATTGCCTGAACGATTAGTTCATCCTGTTTTAATACCTTAAAATCGGTGCATACGTATGCAGGATTTTTACAGTATGACAGGCTTCAAGTATGCTTTTTCAAATAAACGGGGATTATTACCTCTAAAAAAAGAACAACACAAAGACAGTGTGAAAACGGAGAAAAGCATGGCCCAAAAGCAATGGTATAAAGGTGCGGTTATTTATCAGGTTTATCCGCGTAGCTTTCAAGATAGCAACAACGATGGCATTGGTGATTTAAAAGGGATAATAAATCGTATTGATTACATTAAAAGCTTAGGGGTGGATGCTATTTGGATCTCACCTTTCTTTAAATCGCCGATGAAAGATTTTGGTTATGATATTAGCGACTACCGTGATATTGACCCGCTTTTTGGTAATTTAGCTGATTTTGATGAGTTAATTGCGCAAGCGCATCAACGCGACATTAAAATTATTATTGACCAAGTGCTTAGCCATACCTCAGACCAACATCAATGGTTTATTGATAGTCGTGAAGACTTAAACAACGATAAAGCTGATTGGTATGTATGGGCCGATGCTAAAGAAGACGGCACAGCACCCAACAATTGGTTGTCTATTTTTGGTGGCGGTGCATGGCAATGGGAGCCACGTCGTGGACAATATTACTTACATAACTTTTTTACTGAACAGCCTGATCTTAACTTTCATAACCCCGATGTTCGCCAAGCCGTACTAGATAATGTTGAGTTTTGGCTTAAAAAGGGCGTGGATGGCTTTAGGTTAGACGCAATTAACTTTTGTTACCATGACGCTTTGCTTCGTGATAACCCAGCAAAACCAAAAGAAAAGCGTCAAGGCCGTGGCTTTAGCGAAGATAATCCGTATGCATTTCAGTACCATTACTACAATAATACCCAGCCTGAAAACATAGAGTTTATGCGTGATATTCGTACTTTACTCAACAAGTACCCTGGTACCGTATCACTAGGTGAAATTTCATCTGAAGATTCATTAGCCACAATGGCAGAATACACCCAAGGCGGCGATAAACTGCATATGGGTTATAGCTTTGAGCTATTAACGGATGATTACTCAAGCGAGTATATAAGAAATACCGTTACTATACTTGAGCAACGCATGACTGAAGGCTGGCCTTGCTGGGCATTTAGTAACCATGACGTAGAACGTGTTGCTAGCCGTTGGAGTGAAACGGGAGAGGTAAACCCAGCGCAATGTAAAATGTTGACCGCCCTACTCGCTTCACTACGTGGCAGCGTGTGTATGTATCAAGGTGAAGAACTCGGACTCGGTGAAGCCAGTGTTGCTTTTGAAGATTTACAAGACCCATACGGCATAACTTTTTGGCCAAACTTTAAAGGTCGCGATGGATGTCGTACCCCAATGCCTTGGGAAAACCTTGATAACTCACAAAGCAATGCACACAATGCAGGATTTAGTGAGGTAAAACCGTGGTTACCTGTTGATCAACAACACAAGCTCCAAGCAGTTGCTGAACAAGAGAATGATGCAAACTCAATATTAAATGCGTACCGTGAGTTTATGGCCTGGCGTAAAAACCAGCCAGTATTACTTGAAGGTGATATTGAGTTTATACAAACCGCCGAGCCAATTTTGGCTTTTTACCGCACGTTAAACGAAGAAAAGATGTTGTGTGTATTCAATTTAAGCGGGGCAAAAGCAGAGCTTGCTATTGATATTGTTGTTGAAAAAGAGCATAGCGCGCTTTCTCATTACAACGCGCAGCTTAATAATAAAACACTGACCGTTGAGCCATTTGGTAGTTATTACGCCAACTGCAGTTAATATTTAAAATTATTACAAATAAAAAACCCGAGCATTGCTCGGGTTTTTTATAACAAATTTTTAGTGGTTAATTGTTTTACTATTTAAATAATCAGTAAAAGCAAATAGTACACCTGATACCACAAACGTAACGTGTATCAGTACTTTCCAGAGTAATTCATTATTAGAATGAGACGTAGAACTTATAAATACCTTAAGCAGCTCAACGGCTGAAATGGCCACTATTGCACTGATCAGCTTCATTTTTAAACCAGAAAACCCGACCTTACCCATCCATACAGGGCGGTCTTCATGATTTTCGATATTAAGCTTAGAGACAAAGTTTTCGTAACCGCTAAAAATAATAATCAACAGCAGACCTGCTAACAATGCAGTATCAACTAAAGTTAAAATACCAACCAACAGCTCTTGATTACTAGCAGTAAACGTCGCTATCCCCATCATATATAGTTGTTTAAAAAACTTTATAAGTAGTAAAACCACAGCAAATAATAAGCCGACAAAAAATGGGGCGAGTAACCAGCGTCCTTTAAATATAAACGACTCAAGGCCGTGTTCAACTTTATGAACAGGGTGTATTTTTTTATTTGTATTATTTGTGTGTGGCTCTGACATAGGGGCACCTAAAAATTAAAACGCGACATTAGCTTAAATTAAACGCTAACACAATCACTTCAGCCTAAAAGTAGGTACACAATATGCTTATCCTGACGATAAAAATTTTTCGTTTTCCTTTATGTGAATTGTGATTAAAAATCAGTTTACCAACAGAGATGTTCTGGCTTGGTTACACTTGTTTTATGTAGGCATTATTTGAATGCATAACTCGATTGTTACTCCATTTTTAGGAATAAGAAAATGAATAAAGCATTACTCGCGTTAATCGTTGCACCATTTTTCGCTTTATCAGCTGCAAATGCAGTTGCAAGCGATACTACAGACGCTTCAGCCGAAACGATTCAAGAGTTCACAGAAATGTGTATTAGCTGGGCTAAAGAAGACGACGTAAGCGATGAAGCAATTTATAACTATGTTTTAAAGTGTGTGAATGATGAACTAACATCTGAAGGCTATAACAAAGTTACTGCTGTTAAGATTTAATGAATAATTGAGCAGTTCAAACCTAAATTGGTTACATTTTAACTCTGTAAAATAAAAAATCAGGTTAAAAATGCCATTGCGATAGGTTTGATAATGCAAAAAAAACCGGAACTGTCACAGGCTGTGCGTTCCGGTTTTTATTATTAAAGCGATGAATAATTAATTATTCATCATCTTTTTTTGGTTTGGCTTTAGCTTTACTTTTAGCTGGTGTTTTTTTAGCTGCAGCTTTCTTTTTAGGCGCAGCTTTTTTCTTAGCCTCTTCTACCCATTTACCAGCCTCGTAATGAGCCGTCCAACCAGTGGCTTTACCATCAACTTCAGTCATTACATATTGAACTTTGTTTTTACGACTGTAACGCACAACAGCAAGGTTGCCATCAGGATCTTTGGCTGGTGCATCAGCTAAGTAGTAAAACTTAGGCGAAATACGATCTCTAAAGCGTTGTAACTCTTCTACTTTAGGAGCACGTGTTTCTCGTGATTTAGGGAACGTATTTGCTGCTAAGAAAATACCAGCCGCGCCATCACGTAATACAAAGTAGGCTTCAGACTTTTCACATTCTAATTCAGGAATATGAACTGGATCTTCTTTTGGTGGCGCAGCTTCGCCATTTTTTAACAACTTGCGTGTGTTTTTACATTCATCGTTGTTACAACCAAAATACTTACCAAATCGACCTGATTTTAGCTCCATATCAGCGCCACATTTATCACACTCGATAATAGGGCCGTCGTAGCCTTTAATTTTAAAGGTACCCTCTTCAACAACATGCCCCTGACATGCTGGGTTATTACCACACACATGCAATTTACGGGTTTCGTCGATAAGGTATGAATCCATCGCTGTTTCACAAATTGGACAGCGCTTCATTTGCATTAATGTTTCTGTTTCAACGTCTTCAACATCAGCTGCAACCGCTTCATCACCCGACACTAAATTCATAGTAGTAGTACAGCGCTCTTTAGGTGGCAGGTTATAACCTGTACAGCCTAAGAATACGCCCGTTGAAGCAGTACGAATGCCCATTTTTCTGCCACAGGTTGGACAGTCAATATCGGTTTCTACCATTTGATTAAGACGCATGCCGCCTTCATCTGGTTCGCCTTTAGCAATGTTTAATTGGGTTGAGAAATCAGCATAAAACTTATCGAGAACTTGCGTCCAGACACGCTCGCCTTCAGCGATATCATCTAAACGACCTTCCATTTTAGCGGTAAAATCGAAGTTCATTAAATCAGTAAAGTTTTCAACTAGGCGATCGGTAACAATTTCACCCATTTTTTCAGCGAAAAAGCGACGATTTTCTACTCGAACATAGCCACGATCTTGAATAGTCGAAATAATAGACGCGTAAGTTGAAGGACGGCCAATGCCACGTTTTTCAAGTTCTTTAACTAAGCTCGCTTCACTAAAACGTGCTGGCGGCTTGGTAAAATGCTGCTTAGGATCAAGCTCAACTAAGGTGAGAACTTCACCTTGCTTAACAGCAGGAAGTGATTGATCTTCTTCGTTCTTTTTACGCACTGCTGGCTGTACTTTTGTCCAACCATCGAAGCGAAGCACACGGCCTTTTGCCTTTAATGTGAAATCATTGGCGGCAACGGTTAATGTGGTTAAGTCGTATTCAGCAGGCACCATTTGACAAGCCACGAACTGACGCCAAATAAGCTCATAAAGCTTTTTAGCATCGGCATCCACACCTTCAACATGTCCTGAAAGTACCGATACGCTAGAAGGACGAATCGCTTCGTGCGCCTCTTGTGCATTGCCTTTTGAGCTATAGTTGATTGGATCAGCAGGTAAATATTTTGCACCAAACTCATTGGTCACATACTCACGACACATCTCAACCGCATCTTTCGATAAGTTAGTTGAATCGGTACGCATATAAGTAATATAACCACCTTCATATAGGCGCTGCGCAAGCATCATAGTCTTTTTAACGCCATAACCGAGTCGAGTACTGGCGGCTTGTTGCATGGTTGAAGTAATAAATGGCGCACTTGGGCGACTCTTACTTGGTTTTTCTTCAACGCTTACAACTTTATATTCGGCATTCTCGAGGCTTTTAACTGCTGCTGTAGCTTGTGCCTCATTTACAGGCTTAAATGGCTTGTCTGCTTGTTTAGTGACTTCTAAACGTAAGTCAGACTCGCTATTTTTAACATCTGCATGAATATCCCAAAATTCTTCAGGGATAAACGCTTTAATTTCACGTTCGCGTTCCACCAATAAACGCACTGCAACAGATTGAACTCGTCCTGCAGATAAACCTCGTGCAACTTTAGCCCACAATAAAGGCGAGACCATAAAACCAACAACGCGGTCTAGGAAACGACGAGTCTGCTGTGCAAAAACCATATCGGTGTTCAATTCACCCGGAGTTTCAAACGCTTGTTGTATTGCATTTTTAGTGATTTCGTTAAACACAACGCGCTTATACTTTTCAGGTTCGCCACCAATGATTTCTTGAAGATGCCAAGCAATTGCTTCCCCTTCTCTATCCAAATCCGTTGCGAGATAGATTTGATCTGCATTTTGGGCAAGCTTTTGTAATTCTTGAACAACCTTTTCTTTACCCGGCAATACTTCGTAATGTGGCTCCCACCCTTTTTCGGGATCGATGCCCATACGCGCGACTAAGTTAGAGTAGTCACGTTGCTGTTTATACGCTGCTTTCTCATCAGGTGGCATTTTACGAACCTCAGCAGGTGTCTTGCTTGCTGGTACTTTGTTTTTGCCTGATCCTGATGTAGGTAAATCTCGTACGTGCCCAATACTGGACTTCACGATAAAATCATTACCTAAGTATTTATTAATTGTTTTAGCCTTAGCAGGTGACTCTACAATTACTAGCGATTTGCCCATAGTTGCCTATTTCTAACCTAGTTTTTTAAATGTGTTTAGCCGACTCATGCGGCGCGAATATTTATAGGTATATCTACAAACACTAGTTCTTACAAGCTTTTAATACAAACTTTTCAGTATTTACTGAATAAACAAACAATTTCTGTTGTTAATTTAAACAAACCAGCGTTTTTTGAATAATTGATGTGGAATATATAGAATAGAAACAAAAATGCCAACCTTATTGGTTGGCATTTTTTATCCTTCACATATTTTAAACCTTAGGTTCGTCTAAAATCGACATCACGGTATATTGGGTTTTCACACCTCCTGGCGTTTCAAACTCAATGTATAAAAACCCAGAATCAACATCATTTGGCTCAGCCTCTTTAGTAATATTAACTGAAACAGAGATTGGCGTTTTTTGTGCTGTATTAACCACGGTGTAATCTGTTAACCCTCTTAATACACCATTGTCGGCAGTGACGCTCACTGTAGTGCCCGCAGGCAGTGGATTGTTATGAATATCGCTGAAGAAAATAGTCACTGAAATCGCACTGTAGGGCGTTGAGTCGCTGATATCAATAAGATTTATGTCGCACATACCTTCCATATCAGAAGCTTCTAAGCGAATACCGTCACTTAAACTACAGTCATTTAAAGCCGTTACAGCTCTAATGTAAGGTGTACTACCTGACATAACTAACTCTGAACGAGCGCGTACATTAACTGTTTCACGAGTACACGCATTTGCAGCAAGGGCCTCATCACTACATAACAAGCCATTGTATATACCATCACCACTGTCATACTGGCCATTATCTTGTGCGCCTGAGCGTTCCACATACCACTCATCTTCACCACCATTAGAATCAACAGGGTCTGTTGGGGCTGGTAAATTCCCATCAAACACTCCATTTTCGTTAAAATCTATAAAGGCTTCAGGTAAATCTTGTAAAGTTGAGTCAAACTCGTTTTGATTAAACTCACCGTTGGCAGATACATCATTAAATGACTCTTCACCCACAGAATAAGCAAGTAAACTAACACGCCCACCAAGTGGATAATCAATTGGCGCGTTATTAGGTGCATCAGTTAGCGCAATTGGATCGCCATTGCTATCTAAATAATTAATTAAGTTACCATTTGCGTCGAGTTGTGATTCTCTGATACCTAAAGTACAAGGTGCAAATTGTCCAAAATAACGGTCGCATTTATCTGCAACAGAGTTATTGTAAATGCTGTAATGGTATGGAATTGGGTTTTGACTACGCCACTGCGCTTTACACACACCGTCTATGGTGCGACAAAGTAATAAAGGTGTAAATTGTTCATCATCAATAGTGCCAACTGCACCACCTTCACTGGCAATATAAATTGCCGTGTTATCTGGTACAAAATTATTAAAGTGATCGGCTGCAAATACGGTTAAGTCTGTAGTCACTCCTGCTTCATTTAATGACTCGGTATTAAAGGTTTGCACTGCAAGCGTGAAACTATCCTGATCTGGCACACCTGTGGTAATTGTAATGTCATTAGAGACAATAGAGATCACACTATTTTGTGAGTTATCATTACCATCAATCTGATGCGAAGCTATAACAGATAAAATACCAGCAGCCTTTCCTGAGCGAACGTTTACAGTCACTAGCCCTTCATTGTTGGTAAATTGAAATGCGCTATCTAATAAAGCACCACCGGGGTTTTGTGAAAGAGCAAAATCAATCTGCTTTTGACCAACAGGGTTACCATTTACATCTAAGAGCTTAAAGGTAAGCTCTGAATTTTCAGTCAAGGTTTGACCGCCCGCTCCTTTAATAGCTAATACTTGATTAGTCACCCCCATAAACGCAATTGAACCTGTTTGAGCCGCAGCTACATTGATGTTTATGGTTTTTGTTGCAACATTACCACCTGTAACTACGGTCGCGGTAATCGTATCTATACCATTACAGCCATCAGCTTTGTATGTTGCACTTGCCGTACCACCAATACTCGTTACCACATTATCGATAGTGGCCCTAGGAGTGGATTCTTCTGCGCAAGCAGAAGTAAATTGCACTTCCAGCGGGGTAGTAAATACATTATTACTACCGTCTACAATCTGAGCCGTAATAATCGTGGTAGAGCCGGCAGATAGTACATCACCGGTAGCAATACCTGCGCTTAGATTTACATTTACTTGAACAGCGTTAATTTCAAATAAAGCACTCGCAACTCCGCCCTGTGCGGTTAATTCAACTTGGCCAACACCTGAGCTACTGCCAGGCAATAAATTCAAAATAGCCACACCAAACGCATCAGTTTTAGCCGTTAAGCTTTCAGGTAATAAAATGCCTAGCGTGGTTGTCGCTTGAACTAACACATTGCTGGCTGGCGTATTACTACCAGGTTTTGTGATTTTTGCGTAAACAATCGCTTGCTGACCCAGTAAATTACTATTTTGTGAACAATCTGATGGATCAAGTTCAAAAGAATCTCTATCTATATTTAACCAACTATCAGGACAGTTTTGTAAGATTTTAATGTCAATATTTGCAGCATCGTCGTTAGATTGCGGCTCATCACCTGCAGTATAAAAACCGAGCTTGCTTGTTGAGCCTTCGTAGCTGGCAACAATGGTTCCTGCTCCTTCAACACTGCCTGCACTGAGCTCTATAGTTGCAACACCACTTGTATTTGTTAATGCGCTTGCTGTAGCAGGTATGAAAGAGCCAAGTGTTGTAGTAAAACTAACTTCTTGACGAACAACGGGTTGTCCATCACTGTCAGTTACAGTCGCAACGACCTCAAGCGGATTGTTAGCGGTAACGATTCGATCTTCAAAATTAAGTTCAACTTGGGTATCTAGTACGGCATTGTCGCCTCCAGTATCCCCACCAACGGTTCCTGTCTCTTTCTCAAGTGAGCCACCACCGCCACAAGCAATGAGTAATGAGCTGAGCAATATAATGCTAAGCAAACGGGTTAAAGGCATATGTTTCTCCAATGCGCTATTACTAAGTTAAACTTATTTACTTAATGTTAACCTATAACTTAGTCTAAAATCTCAGATTTTTACTTCTTTTTGCGATAAAAATTTTTAAAAAGTTGACGTTTTTCCTGTAAAAAAAATTACATGCTGTTAGTCTATGCCAAATTTATAAAAAATAGATTGGAAATATGTCTAAAATCCGTTCAATGAGTTTAACTACTCGCATCATGATTGGTATGGTGCTTGGTGTTGCAGTAGGCTTTATATTTCAGGCTATATTAGCTGGTGAAGACGATTACCTAATCCCTCTTGGGTTATTCTCTTTGCCAATTAAAGCCTTTTTTGTTGATGGCCTTTTTCATGTAGGTGGGCAAATATTTATAGCTAGTTTAAAAATGCTAGTTGTTCCCCTCGTCTTTGTGTCGCTTGTGTGTGGTACTTGTAGTTTAAGCGATCCTAAAAAACTAGGTCGTTTAGGTGGAAAGTCGATTGGCCTATATTTGGTTACCACGGCGATAGCTATTACAGTGGCAATTACACTGGCGTTACTATTTAACCCAGGTGAAGGGATTGGGCTTCCTTCTCAAGCAAGCTACGACGCAAAAGAAGCGCCAACTTTAGCTCGCGTTATTATTGATATGTTCCCTACCAATCCTTTTGAAGCAATGGCAAAAGGTAATATGCTACAAGTTATTGTATTTGCTTTATTATTTGGTATTGCAATGGCGCTTAGCGGTAAAGCAGGTAAACGTGTAGCAACAGTATTTGAAGACTTAAACACCGTTATCTTAAAACTAGTTACATTATTAATGAATATTGCTCCTTACGGCGTATTTTTCTTAATGGCTAAATTGTTCACTACCATCGAGCTTAACTTAATTGTGAGCTTAGCTAAGTATTTTGGCGTGGTTGTTTTAGCCCTGTTATTGCATGCATTCGTAAATTACACTCTGCTGCTAAAAGTACTTACAGGCCTAAACCCGCTCACTTTCTTAGCTAAAATGAAACACACCTGTTTATTTGCTTTTAGTACCTCAAGTTCAAGCGCAACTATGCCTATCACACTTGAGACTGCAACGAAGAAGCTAGGGGCTAACAACTCTGTCGCTTCATTTACTATACCTTTAGGCGCCACCATTAATATGGATGGCACTGCAATTATGCAGGGTGTGGCTACGGTATTTATTGCTCAAGTATTTAGTGTTGATTTAACTATTTCTGATTACTTAATGGTAATACTAACAGCAACGCTTGCCTCGGTTGGCACAGCGGGTGTTCCTGGCGTTGGTTTAATTATGCTGGCCATGGTACTTAACCAAGTAGGCTTACCTGTTGAAGGAATCGCAATTATAATAGGTGTTGATAGACTACTTGATATGACCCGAACCGCAGTAAATGTAACAGGCGACTGTATGGTAACCTGTGTTGTGGCTAAAAGTGAGGGTGAATTAGATGAAAGTATTTTCAACGACCCTAATGCAGCTAAAGATTTAGAAGACTATCACAAGTCAATTGACTAACAGCTTCTATCTTAAGTTATAAAAAAAGCCTTGCTACTTCATTAAGTAACAAGGCTTTTTTATTATGTATAAGCTATGAAATTATTAAGGGTTTAACGCCTTAAATTTTGACATTAAACTCACTCCTGCCTTATTCACACCATGGCTGAGCCCTATTGCAAGCTTATCACTTAGCCCTTTTTTAGTTTTGTATTGAACCTTGTATATTTGATGCTGATGTTGCTGCTCTAACAATGCATCATCACTGGTTTTAATGGTATCAACCAACCCTTTTTCAATCGCTTGGGTTGCAAACCAATGTTCACCCGTTGCCACTAAGTCCATGTTCAAACTGGGACGCTGTGTGCTTACAAACGTTTTAAACAACACATGAGTTTGCTCTATCTCTTCACGAAACTTTTCACGGGCTTTATCGGTATTTTCACCAAATAACGTTAGCGTACGTTTAAATTCGCCCGCCGTAATTTGTTCAAAATCAACATCGTTCTTCTTTAATATTTTATTAAAGTTTGGAATTTGTGCAATAACACCAATAGAGCCAACAATTGCGAACGGCGCTGCAATGATATGATCAGCCACACAAGCCATCATGTAGCCACCACTGGCAGCGACTTTGTCTATTGATACAGTCAACTCAATACCAGCTGATTTAAAACGTTGTAGTTGTGATGCAGCTAAACCATAGCCATGCACAACGCCGCCACCACTTTCAAGACGAACTAACACTTTGTCCTTTTTAGGGTCCGCGATTGAAATAATCGCAGTCACTTCTTCGCGTAAACTCTCTACTTCATGTGCATCCATGCTGCCGTTAAAGTCAATAACATAGAGTCGTGATTTAGGCTCTTCTTTTTCAGCTTTTTTTTGCTCTATTTTTTGTTGCTTTTGATAGGCTTTTAGCTCTTTTTTACCTAGCGTATTATTTAAAAAGCTTTCTTTTATATTAGTAAGCTGCTCTGATAAGTCATCTATTTCTATCTCACCTTTTTTTGCTTTTGGCTTAACAGCCGAGCTTACAATTAAGGTCAAAATGACAGCGATAGCAATAACAAAGGTAATGGTTTTAGCAAAAAACAAACCGTACTCGTATAAAAATTCCAACTGTGTTCTCCGTTTATAAATTTCAGTCAATTTAGCATGCTTTAAAATAAAAAAAAGCCACTATACAGTGGCTTTTAGTACTTAATTGAGTGGTTGATTATTAATTCGTCACAACCTCAGTGTTTTGCACCATTAAAAGGCGCCCTCTTGAAGCTAGGTAAGTAGCAACCTGCAATTGCATTTCAGCATTCGCAGCTGCACTACCCGCAACTGTAGACGACTCACCTTCATCCTGTGCAGGTGTTAATATTGACCCATGATGGCCGGTATTAAATTTAACTAGATAGCTAGAGCCCATTTCTGTTGGCGCTTGAGTGGTACTCACCGTGTCTAACCCCATAAAGTTAGCCAAAGGGACAGTACCTGCAATTGGGTTATTGGCAGTCATCGGCGGAATAACTTGATCTGGCTTGTTATTATCTGTGCCATCACCTACCACTACGTTCATGTATACAGGTGTTTCTAGTGCTTTAACCGTTGCTGCATAGTTGGTTGGGTCGCCACTATCTAATGCTGTTTGAGCTGCAAATACAAACTGCGTCATCACGCCCTTGATATTAGCAAGTTTATCAGTTTCTCCCGCCATCGTTAGTGCTTTTGCAAACTCAGTAAAGCCACATGAGATACTTGCTTGCGTTTGCGCTGACTCACCACAGTTAGAAACAGCGGGGCCATCTCTGAATGCCTTAAACTCTATCGATTCAGCAGTACCTGCTTGAGAAAGTACAGAGCCTTGAATAAATGGACCAAACGCTGCTGATTCTAGTAAGAAGCTTGCAATACCGCCACCACCACTTGCTAATGCTACAGCGTTAACCTTAAATAATGGGTCTACTTGGTCGGCCAATGGGCTATTAGCTTGTGCAATAAACGCAGGCGCTACAATTGATCCCAGAGAGTGTCCAATGTAAGACACATCTTGTGAATTCATTGCGCTATCACCGCTGAAGTTTAGACCTAAACGTAAACCAAGTAAGTCAGCACTTGACTGGCGTAGACTATCTCTAGCTACTAATAATGAGCTCAAGTTCATGTAACTAAGTACAGAGCCTTTTCCCGAAGTTGCGTTAAAGTCATCATTACCGTCTAAATCAACGTCTACACCACGCTCGCCATGACGAGGATGGTCAATTGCAACTGTGGCAAAGCCTTGCAGTGAAAGCTGCGCTGTTAGTGTTAACATGCTTTCTTTTTGTGTGGTTATACCGTGTTGCATAATCACTACTGGCCAACCACCTGCTGGCATAGCAGTAAATGGCTCTAAACCTAAACCTGTACGGTATGCATTAACAACCGGTAAAATCGGCTTAGTAATTTGCACTGGCACATTAGCCATGCTCTGCACTTTAGGAAGTGAGTTATATTTAGTTAAGTGTTTAGTGCTATCAAGCCCTAAATCACGAAGCTGTCCATCACTCAAAGCAGCACACATTGCATCGTTAGTGCTAATAGGATCGGTTGGGAACGCTTCACCAGCTTGCGCTTTATAGCCTAAAATAGCGACAGCACTATCACACATACCTTGCCAGTAAGTATCGTTTAAATCACTGATCTCTTTACCTTCAGGCGTGCCTAAATACATAGGTAATTGAATGCTGCCTTTTTGATATTGCGCAGCTTGGAACACATCAGGTACAGTCACCCCCTGCAATGCAAAAGCTTGTTGTACGTTAGCCATAGGCTGAGTTGGAATTTGCAACGCAGGCGTTGGAATTGTTGGCTCTGTTAAGCTTGCTGCTAAAACCTTTTTAATCGTGCCAAGCACTGGTCCTGCTGATTGCATTGTCATAGCAGCAGAAAAAATAATATCGTCTTTTGTAATATCACCAGAGCTTACTACTACGTTTTCATAACTATTCACAGCTCCTTGCAGCGCAAGTTGTGATGGCGTTACCAAAGGCGCTTCTTGTTTAACAGTGGCATATGTTGAAGATGGTTCAATTGAGCGACCTTGTGAATCTTTCAGTTCAGTCGTTAGCACATTAATGTATGAACTACCGGCTTTAAAAGGCTTAAGTGGGACAATTGCAACCGCGTCTCCAGAGCCTTGTGTAATAAAATCCACGCCAAAGGTCAATTCGCCTACTAATTTACATGCTGCACCGGCTGGGGCTTGCGAACATTCGGCATCAGTTAAGCTTGCACCCATGATCACTTCAAAAATACGTACAGAGCCTGGTGAAGCTGCAGACGTTTGATCAAGGCTAATGCCCGGTGGAAAGGTTAGATCAATTTTGAATGGTACTTGAGTAGACCAGCCATCAAGTGCGCCTATTGCTAGTTGCGGATCTGCATATTCAGCTCGAGAGATAGAAACATTCTCGTCATTTAATTCCCCAGGAATATTGAGTGTGCCATCAAGCGTACCACTCATCAATAAATCATTAGGAACCGAAATTACACCATTTGCAGGGTCAAACTTTACCGTAGCTTTTGGAATAACTGTAACTGAATCGTTTTTAACATCTTCTAACGTTTCTCCGCCGCCACAGCCTGCTAATGCAGCTGCAACTGAGAGCGAGAGTAGCATTTTTTTCATAGTGTTCTCCGCACAAATCTTATTTTTATAGTGTGTTTATAGTCAGTGTAATTAAGTTAAAATAATGTAGCTAGTATATTAATGAGACATTAGACCAGTTAAACTTAACGTAAACTTTCTAGTTTCGCCACCTAAATTTGTAATAAATTCGATTACTTGTCGATTTGCTATGTTAAAATCAAAAAAAATTTAAACATTGGTACTTTTATGCATACCTATCAAGCAACTGAAAACGCACTTAAAGACAAAGTAATTTTGATCACAGGCGCAGGTGATGGTATCGGCCGTGTCGCAGCTATTACCTATGCTAAACATGGTGCAACCGTTATTTTATTAGGAAAAACAACTAATAAACTAGAATGTGTGTATGACGAAATCGTCAATGCAGGCTACCCACAGCCAGCGATTGTGCCTATGGACTTAAAAGGTGCAACTAAGCAGAACTATCGAGATTTAGCCGCAACAATCGAAAATCAATTTGGCCGCCTTGATGGACTATTAAATAACGCTGGTATTTTAGGTACTTTAGGGCCGTTAGAGCATTTTTGTTCATCAACATTCGAAAATGTGATGAAAGTAAACGTCACCGCACAAGCGATGATCACTAAAGCGCTATTCCCTGTCATGCGTAAATCAAAAAGTGCCTCAGTGGTATTTACCTCATCGGGTGTCGGTCGTAAAGGAAGAGAGTTTTGGGGACCTTATGCAATTTCTAAATTTGCAGTAGAAGGTATGATGCAAACATGGGCGTGTGAAGTTGAAAAAACGCCAATCCGTGTTAACTGTATTAACCCAGGCGCAACCCGTACATCAATGCGTGCAAGTGCATTCCCAGGTGAGGATCGTGATTTACTTGCGACACCTGAAGATTTAATGCCAACTTACCTGTATTTAATGAGCGATGACTCAAAAGATATCAATGGCCAATCGTTAGACGCACAGGTTAAAAAATAATATTTAGTTTTAAACGTAAAAAAGCCGCTATAAAAAGCGGCTTTTTTTTTTCATAATGATTTAACCAAAATCTCGCTTACTTGCGTTTAGTCGGTTTTACACGTTGGTTGTGCTTTTTAACTGCTTTACGAATTTGATTTATTTTCGCGCGCTTATCTTTACGCTTTTCAGGGATAACCGACAGCTTAGTTTGCGTTTCTTTACCAAGTTTAACTGTTTTACGTAAATAGTTAACCGTATCCAAATCGTACTCAATCCAGCCACCCTGTGGTACACGCTTATCAAGCTCTAATTTACCGTAACGAATACGAATAAGACGTGATACTTCCACATCTTGTGATTGCCATAAACGACGAACTTCACGGTTACGACCTTCGTTAAGTGTTACGTTGTACCAACGGTTAATGCCTTCACCGCCCATAGGCTTAATACCGGTAAATTTAGCCGGACCATCTTCAAGCTCTACACCACGAAGTAAGTTTTTCATTGTTTCGTCAGTCACTTCACCAAATACACGTGCTGAATATTCGCGTTCAACTTCGTAGCTCGGGTGCATTAAGCGATTTGCTAATTCACCATCATTGGTAAAAAGCATCAACCCTGACGTATTCACATCTAATCGCCCAACCGCTATCCAACGATCGCCATCTATGCGTGGCAAACGGTCGAATACAGTACGACGACCTTCTGGATCTTTACGAGTACTTAGTTCGCCCTCTGGCTTGTTGTACATAATTACGCGACAAATTCTGTCAGCTTTTTCTTCAATTTTAACAGTGTGGCCGTCAACACGAATTAAATCGGTTTCTTCAATCCTGTCGCCTAACTTAGCTACTTTACCGTTTACACTCACACGATTAGCGTCAATGTATTTTTCCATTTCGCGGCGTGAACCTACCCCTGCGCGGGCTAGGACTTTTTGTAACTTTTCACCTTGTATACTCATTCGGATGGTTCTCTCACAGAAGGATCACTTAATAACTGGGTAATTTTACTTTGCTGTTGCTCTGGCAATGCAGGTAAATCATGAAGTCCCGTTATTGAAAAATAATCTAAAAATTGTTTAGTCGTTGCATAAAGTGCCGGTTTCCCAGGTACTTCTTTATGCCCAACTACTTTAACCCACTCTCTTTCAAGCAGAGTTTTAATAATATTTGAGCCTGTTGCTACGCCCCGTACTTGCTCAATTTCACCACGGGTAATAGGTTGTTTATATGCAATTAGCGACAAGGTTTCGAGTAAAGCTCGCGAATACTTAGGAGCGCGTTCTTGCCATAAATTACTCAACCATGGGCTTAAACTGCTACACGCTTGAAAACGATACCCACTGCCTACCTCAACTAAGCGTATACCTCGGGTTTGATAATGAACTTGAATTGCCTCTACAGCATCATTAATGCGCGCCATAGAAATTGCTAAATCGTTTAAAACCGTGTCCTTAAGATGACGTTTTGATACGGGCTTATCTGCCACAAAAATCGCCGCTTCAATGATTTCAATTAATTGTTCATCACTAATTCGCCGACCTACCATAATCACTCTTAAGTTAATAAAAACACACAGCCATCTATTATGACAGAACAATCACAAACTAGGAAAATATATTAACAAAATAACGTTTCATAGGCATAAAAAAGCCAGTGAAAAACACTGGCTTGATATCAAGTACATTCAGTAACGTAATTTAACTGTTTTTAAATTGCTCAAGTGCATCATCTTCTGCAACAGAATCACCATGCTTTTGAATATAGCTGTTGAACTCTTTTTTGCTTATTTGTTTATCTTTATTACGATCCATGTAACCAAAATGATTTGATATATCATCGTCATCAGCTTCAGTAACTGAAATAAAACCATTGCTATCATTATCTAAGCTTTTAAAATCATTTTCTATTTTATCAAACTTAGCAATATCAGCTTTAAATGCAGACTCACTCACTTCACTGTCTGTAGCAACTTTTCCAGCATTTAGCTGCATATAAGCATCATATTCATTACGGCTTATTTGATTATCCATATTTGTATCTATGTTTGAAAAGTGCTGCCAAATACTATCATCGTCGGCTTCTGTTTTAGAAATAAAGCCATCGCTGTCGTTATCTAAGCTTGCAAAATCACTGTCGATTTTTTCTAAACCTTGATTTGAAGAACAAGCTGCTAAACTCAATGCGGCTAAAACAGTAGAAGCTATCGTTAATTTTTTCATCAGACGTATCCTTGTATTAATAAATTTCAATTTTAGTGATACAAATACGATGCCAAAAAAATAAACCATTAAAATCAGACAATTAAACAAAAACAACTTCTATTGCGATATTCAATAATGCAATTTTTCCAAACTACATAGGTAATTTTTACAAAAAAAAGCTCGGTAAAAACCGAGCTTTTTATATATTAAATACAGTAATTTAGATTGCAGCGTTTTGGTAACGCTTCACAAAATCAGTTACGTTTTGGCCATTACACTTTAATGTGTTTAAGTTACCAATTTGCTTACGCACTGGTTGTAAGCCTTGCTTTAATGCAGTTATACATAACTGTGTTTCTTGATGTGAATCTTTTGCAAATACTTCAACTTTTGATGCTGCAGGCTGTGCTGCAGTTTGTTGTTTTGCAATATCGCGAATGTCTTGACCGTTACATAGGATACTTTTTGAATAACGAGATAAGTATATACCATGCTTTGCTGCCATTTTACGTGCAGCTGAAAAACCTTCATTGGCGCTTACTACGCACAAGTTTGACTCTAATTTATTGTCTTTGCTGTAATACGCATTGCTTTGTGCAGAAGCGGTAACAGAAACAAAAAGAGAGGCAGCTAAAAGTAATTGAGTTTTCATCAGGTAGTCCTATTTGAACGAGTTAAACAAACGATTTTTGCGCATTATATAGACAACTTTTAACATATCAATTGAATATTTTATTTATTTTATTATTTAATAATGCATTTACAATGTTTAAACATTAAACAGTAATTGATCAACAATTGTGCAGTTATTTTCTCATTTCAGTCATGTTATGTCGCTCTAAATGCTGATACAATTTGACGAATAGAAAAAATAAATTTGAAGGTTAACTTTATGAAAGTGATTTCTTTTAATATCAATGGTCTGCGTGCTCGACTACACCAGTTACAAGCTATTATTGATAAACACCAGCCAGATATTATTGGTCTTCAAGAGATCAAGGTACATGATGAAGCGTTTCCGCTAGACGATGTACAAAAGATGGGTTACCACGTTTATTTTCATGGGCAAAAAGCGCATTACGGCGTGGCAATGTTATGCAAAAAAGAGCCTAAATCGGTATTAAAAGGCTTCACTACTGACACCGATGACTCGCAAAAGCGTATGATTAGCGTCACTGTAGAACAAGAGAATGGCCGCGACTTACATGTAATGAATGGCTATTTCCCACAAGGCGATAACATTAATCACGAAACTAAGTTCCCCTACAAACGTCAATTTTATAAAGATCTAATGACCCATCTGAATAGCCATTTCACCCCTGATCAAGATGTAATTGTTATGGGTGACATTAATATCTCACCAACCGATTTAGATATTGGCATTGGCGAGGTAAATGCAAAACGGTGGTTAAAAACGGGTAAATGTTCATTTCAACCTGTTGAGCGTGAATGGCTTGCTACCTTATTAAATTGGGGTTTTAAAGACACCTTTAGAGAACAAAACCCAGAAATTAACGACCAATATTCTTGGTTTGACTATCGTTCAAAAGGATTTGTTGATAACCGCGGCCTACGAATTGATGTGGTACTAGCAACGCATGATTTAGCAGCTCGCTGTATCGACACAGGCATAGATTATGAATTGCGCGCTATCGATAAACCATCAGATCATGCGCCTATTTGGTCAGAGTTTAGTTAATAATTATGTTAAGCGTGCAGTTGCAAGGGTTACTGTGGATTGTTGTCATCGTTATCGGCTTTTTAAGCGTTAACAAATCAACATACAGTAATTTATTTAATACCCCAGCAAGACAATCAGGTGTGTTTGCCTGTGCACTAGTACTCGCTTTGTTATGGCGTATAAAGGCCGGTATTTTACCCGGTCTCGATCTTCATATTTTAGGCATTACCGCAGTTACCCTAACATTAGGTTGGCGTCTTGCTATATTAAGTTGTGTACTCGCAACAGCGCTTTTAACTGCTTTTGGACAAATAACACCTGAATTAGTCGCATTAAAACTCATCATTAGTGCGTTTATACCGGTGTTATTCAGCTATTTAGTTTTTATCGTGTGTTATCACTATTTAGCACGGCATTTTTTTATCTATATATTTGTTTGTAGCTTTTTAACAGCGGGTGTCGTTGCCTGTATTAACATTATACTCGGTGGCGCTTTTTATTACACAATAGGTGAATATAGTTGGCATCAGCTGAGCGAGAATTATATTTACCTAAGTCCTATTTTGGCCTTTCCTGAAGCTATGCTAAACGGTATGGCAATCACTGTACTGATCACCTATCGCCCACATTGGGTAAAAACTTTTTTTGATAAGGACTATTTAGGCTCATGAGTCTTCATTACCATTGCCCTATTTGTAAACAGCCACTAGCACTTAATGATAAAACATTACGATGCGATAACAATCACAGCTTCGATTTTGCCAAAGAAGGCTACGTAAACTTACTCCCTGTGCAAAACAAAAACTCTAAACAGCCTGGTGATTCGTTGGAAATGGTGCAAGCTAGGCGCTCATTTTTAGAACAAGGTTATTATGGCTTTTTACAAACTGCTTTAGCCAATATGGTAAAGCCACTTAATGCTGAAATAGTAATTGATTTAGGGTGTGGTGAAGGGTTTTATACTCATGCTATTGCTAACAACAGCCAGGCTAGCGTATACGGTGTGGATATATCAAAGTCGGCAGTAAAATATGCGGCAAAACGTTACAAACAATGCCATTTTAGTGTTGCTTCAATTAGCCAAGCGCCTTTTGATGATCACCTTGCTGACGTTTTGGTTAGTGTATTTGCGCCTTTATTTGACAGTGAACTTGCACGTCTGGTCAAAGATAATGGTTGCTTAATTGTGGCAAGCCCAGGCCCAACTCATTTGAAAGAACTAAAAGATTATATTTATAGCAACGTAAACGAACACACTGGAATAGCAGCACCTGCGGGCTTTGAAAATACATCGCAACAGTTAATCACAGAGCAGGTATCGCTTACATTTAACGATGTTAAGAACTTAATTATGATGACGCCATTTGCGTGGAAGTTTAGACCAGAACATTGGCAAGCACTTGAGCAAAAACAACAGCATAGCGTCACATTGTCATTTTACATTACGCAATTTACTAAAACTGCTCTTTAGTAAACGTTTTATCCATTTTATCGAACATATCTTTTAGTAATTCGGCAAGCTCCAAATAGCGGGGCTTGTTTTTTCCCATTTGCGCGTCGTAACCGTTAGCAACCATTTTTGCAAATAACTCGTTATACCATTGCTGCATAGCAGGCTCTAATTCAGTTTGCGCACGTTTACCCAACCATAAAAGCCCTTGTAATGGCAACGAGATAAAAAACAGACTACTGGCAATCGCTTGGGGCAGAAAATCCGAGCCTAAATAATTAATCTGAAAAAACAGGGTCAGCATGGCTAATATTGGCATAACTGTAATCGCAAGCTCTGTGGCTCTGATCACTTTAAATTCTGCAAATAATGGCGCAACCTCTTTTCGCATTGGCCATGTTTTAGCATAAGAACGTCCTAATTGAACTTGCGACATCACACTTTTTTGCATTAATAAATCCTCATAGTCACGGTTTGTAACACTTAAACAAACGTAATACTTATAAAAGTGTAACACAATTATCGCTGCTTTCACTTTATCGGTAAAAATGCTCAATTTCATTAGTAAAACTCACAAAAAGCATAAATTACCGAAAGAATTTCACAAAGCCCTTTTAATAAAGTCTACTACACTTTAGTCTACACTTATTTAAGCCACAAAGGCTTATACATCAACCAAGTGTACTGATTAATACTTAAATGGAAAATGAATCTATGCCAACACTCCCAAATAATCCAAACCACGTTTTGGTACTCAATTGTGGAAGCTCAAGTCTAAAGTTTGCGATTATTGATGCAAACACAGGAAACGACATCATATCAGGTTTAGCTGAGCGCCTAGGTGATGATGCTCCCTCAATTAAATATAAGTTTAAGGGAGAAAAAACCACTATTAAGCTTGCTGCTAACCAGGCACATGCCCATGCGATTGATACGCTGGTTGATTTGATAAAAGATCACAACCTCGACAAGCAATTAGTGGCAGTGGGTCATCGTGTTGTACATGGCGGCGAGCACTTTACCCAATCAGTTTTAATTGACGAAAACGTCATTGCAGGTATTACCCAAGCAGCCACACTGGCCCCTTTACATGGTCACGCTAATTTACTAGGTATTTCATCAGCACAAGCATCATTTAAAGATTTACCACAAATAGCTGTGTTTGATACTGCATTTCATCAAACTATGGATGAGGTTGCTTATCTATATGCCCTTCCTTATCAGCTATATAAAGACTTTGGGGTTAGACGCTATGGATTTCATGGCACTAGCCATTTTTATGTAGCAGGTCAAACCGCTAAAATGTTGTCTTTACCTGTTGAAGAAAGTAACTTTATTAGCGCCCACTTAGGCAATGGCTGCTCTGTGTGTGCGATCAAAAATGGTAAAAGTGTCGATACCAGCATGGGCTTAACCCCGCTTGAAGGACTTGTTATGGGTACTCGTTGTGGTGACATTGACCCAGGGCTATTTAACTTTTTAACGACCCAACTTGATTACACCGCACAGCAAATTGATGACCTGCTAAATCAAAAAAGTGGCTTATTAGGAATAAGCGAGCTATCAAACGATTGCCGTACTATTGAAGAGGCTGCCATTGCTGGCAACTCGCAAGCCATGCTGGCACTTAATATGTTTTGCTACCGCTTAGCAAAACAAATAGCCGCCTACATGGTACCGCTGCAAAAATTAGATGCGCTTATTTTTACCGGTGGGATTGGCGAGAATTCCGATATTATTCGCGAAAAAGTACTTACACAGTTAGCCTTTTTAGGTATCAATTTAGACCCCCAAGCAAACCTTGATGCACGGTTTGGCCAAGCTGGATTAATTAGCGCTGCTAATTCAACAAGCAAAGCGGTGGTTATGCCTACCAACGAAGAATGGGTTATTGCACTCGACGCCGCAAACATCACCAAGGAGTTATAATATGGCTCGTCGTATTATGTTGGTTCCTATCTCTACAGGGGTAGGTTTAACCTCAGTATCAGTTGGTTTAGTAAGAGCGCTGGAACAAAAGACGGTTAAGGTTAATTTTTTCAAACCTATCGCCCAGCCGCGTGCAGGTGAAACTGGCCCTGAAAAATCGACCCAAATTGTCACTCAAGGCTCACCAATTAAGCCGCCAACACCGTTTGCGCTCGATTACGCAGAGCAAATGATTGGTGATGGTAAAGGTGATGACTTATTAGAGGAAATTGTTGAGCGTTTTCAAAGTAAGATCAACGATGACGAGGTGGCTATAATAGAAGGAATGGTGCCTACTCGTCGCCAACCTTATGCGGGACGCATAAACCGTGAAATTGCGCAAACCTTAGGGGCCGATATTGTATTTGTGCTTACCCCAGGGAATTACAGTATTACCCAAATTGAAGATCGCCTTGAAATTGCTGCTGGAAATTACGGTGGCATAGATCACCCTCGTGTGCTGGGTTGTATTTTCAATAAAGTAAATGCCCCTTTAGATGAAGAAGGTCGCGCTCGCGCTGATTTAGTCGATACTTACAAGCCAGAAGCGCTTGATAACGAGCTTAACCGCCTGGCCTCTTTACCTATTTTTAGAAAAAATCCTTTTATGTTACTTGGTGCCATTCCGTGGGATTTTGAGCTGGTAGCGCCGCGCGTTAAAGATTTAAGTGCCTATTTAAAAGCCACTATTATTAACGAAGGTGACATGGTACATCGTCGACTAAGACGCATTACTTTTTGCGCCCGCACGGTATCAAATATTCTAAATTATTTTACCCCAGGTGCGTTATTGGTCACCCCAGGCGATCGTTCAGATATATTGGTTGCAGCCTGCTTGTCTGCCATGAATGGTACTAAACTAGGCGCTATTTTGCTCACTGGTGGCTTTGAGCCTGAGCCGCGCATCATGGCGCTGTGCGAACAAGCCATGCAAACAGGGCTGCCTATTTTAGCAACCGAAGGGGACACTTGGCGCACCTCGTTATTACTGCATAACTTTAACCTAGAAGTGCCAAGCGATGATGAACAGCGCATTGAAAAGGTCAAAGATCATAACGCAGAGTATATAGATTCTGATTGGTTAGATACCTTAGCTAAAAGTGTGGGAAAAACCCGAAAACTATCCCCTCCTGCCTTTAGGTATTTATTAACTGAAAAAGCTCGAAAAGCCGAAAAAACAATTGTACTGCCTGAGGGTAACGAACCTAGAACCATTAAAGCAGCCGCTATTTGTGGCCAGCGGGGCATTGCTAAAACAATTTTATTGGGTGACCGTGATGAAATATTGCGTATAGCCGAGCAACAAGGCATTGAGCTTAACGAGCATGTAACTGTAATTGAGCCAAGCAGTATCATAAATGATTACGTAGCACCTATGGTGGAAATTCGTAAAAATAAAGGTCTTACCGAAGTAGTCGCCCAAGAGCAACTTCAAGATCACGTCGTACTTGGCACTATGATGCTAGAGCAAGGTAAAGTCGATGGCCTGGTATCGGGTGCGGTAAACACCACTGCAAATACTATTCGCCCACCGTTACAGTTAATTAAAACCGCGCCAGGTTCATCATTAGTGTCTTCTGTATTCTTTATGCTATTGCCTGATCAGGTTTTGGTTTATGGTGATTGCGCTATTAATCCCGATCCTAATGCCGAACAACTAGCTGACATTGCAATTCAATCTGCCGACTCAGCAGCAGCATTTGGTATTGAACCTCGCGTAGCCATGATAAGTTACAGCACCGGTGACTCAGGCAGTGGGGCTGATGTAGAAAAAGTGCGAGCGGCAACTAAACTGGCCCAGCAAAAGCGTCCTGATCTAATTATAGATGGCCCATTACAGTATGATGCAGCGATTATGGAAAGTGTAGCGATTAAAAAGGCACCTAACAGCCCTGTTGCAGGTAAAGCAACAGTGTTTATATTCCCTGATTTAAATACTGGCAACACCACCTATAAAGCGGTACAACGAAGCGCTGATTTGATCAGTATCGGTCCGATGCTGCAAGGGATGCGTAAACCAGTTAACGACTTAAGCCGTGGCGCATTAGTTGACGACATAGTGTATACCATTGCTTTAACTGCCATTCAAGCAGCGCAAGCTGAGGCACTTAATTAACCCCTTTAACTAACATGTCCTTTTTATAGCCTAGCCATTTTTTAATTACTTATTAATAGGTTAGGCTATTTATACCTTACAACCCCCAAGCTTATCCACAGAAATTGTGGACAATTATTTTTTAATTAATAAAAACTTTAACAACGGCTCAGTTTGGGCCTTTAACTTAGATTCAATACTCTATACTATAAAGCTATTATCTTGCTGCTATGGATGGGTTTTATGTCAAAACAAACACTACAATTACACAGCACTGTTTTATCAATTCATAGTTTAGCGCTTGATGCCGACATCCCTCCTGCCCTGTTAAAGCAACCATTATTTTTTATTTCAAAAACGCACGATGAACTCTCGGTCGTTTGCCCTGATGACTTTATAATTGATAGCCAAGATACAGAATCGAATTGGCAAGCATTAGAAGTAATTGGCCCATTAGGATTTTCGTTAACCGGTATTATGGCAAATATTTCAGGAGTATTAGCAAGAGCTGGCGTGTCAATTTTTTCAATTTCAACCTATGACACCGACTATATCTTAGTAAAAAAGCAAACAGTCAACAAAGCGATGGCTGCTCTTAGAGCCGATGGCTACAATGTGGTAACTTAATTAATAATGAAATCTGAAGACGTTAGCTATTTAACTAAAAATAAAATTGGCCGAAGCGCGATACAAATAACTAGCCCATTCAGTGGCAAAGTTATGCAGATGGACGGGCATCCTGAAGCTTTTTTCCGCTTTGGAACTTTGGGGCCTGGGATTATTGTCAGCTTAACCAGCCATAAAGTGTTAGCGCCATTTAATGGCACTTTATTGCAAGTTAAAAGTGGCGGGTGCGAATTTATTCTAAAAGCTAAAAATGGCTTAAAAGTATTAATAAACTTAGCCGTACCTGATTCTCAAACTCTCACGCATACTCATATTGCTCAGCTTAATGGCAGCAAAATAACCAAAGGACAGCGCCTCGCTTACTTTGATTTGCGTGAACTCGATGCGCCTATTTTAGCTAGCCTTATCATACTCAATGGCCACGACTTAGGCACTTTTCATTATTCTCACCCGCAGGTCAATGCTGGTGTAGATACCTTATTAACTATTATCAAAAAGAAGTAGGTTTATGATCACTCTCTATGGCATTAGCAACTGCGACACAATCAAAAAAGCAAAAAAATACCTAAGCGATAATGACATCGCGTTCACTTTCCATGACTATCGTAAAGATGGCGTTAATCATAATATGGTTAGCGATTTTGCAGAGCATATTGACTGGGAACAACTTGTTAATAAACGTGGCACAACATACAGAGCGCTGTCGGATGAGCAAAAGCAAAGCTTAACTAAGCAAACTGCTATCGATATATTGGTTGAACAACCTGCAATGATTAAACGCCCTGTTCTTATTAATAATGGGCAATATCACTTAGGCTTTAAAACAGCACAATACGATGAGATCTTTAAATAATGACCCATCCAGTAATTACCCTAGCCCAAGCCTTAATTCAGCGAGAGTCGGTTACCCCTGAAGATGCAGGCTGCCAACACATGATGAATGAGCGTCTAAGTGCAATTGGCTTTGACATCGAATCGCTCTTTTTTACTGACACGCTCAATACTTGGGCACGAAAAGGTACGCAATCACCACACTTTTGTTTTGCCGGTCATACCGATGTGGTGCCCACAGGACCTGAAAAAAATTGGCAGCACCCGCCTTTTGCTGGTCTAATTGAAGACGGTTTATTACATGGGCGTGGCGCAGCCGACATGAAAGGCTCACTGGCAGCTATGGTTGTAGCCACAGAGCGCTTTGTATCTAAGCACCCAGATCATAAAGGCTCTATCTCGTTTTTAATTACCTCAGATGAAGAAGGCCCTTTTATCAACGGCACTACCCGCGTAATAGATACTTTAGAAGAGCGCGGTGAAAAAATTGATATGTGCCTTGTTGGTGAGCCTTCATCGCGCGATGTACTCGGTGATGTGGTTAAAAATGGTCGTCGTGGTTCTCTAACTGGTTTTTTAACTATCGCCGGTGTGCAAGGGCATGTGGCTTACCCACACTTAGCGCAAAACCCAATTCATTTAGCCACGCCAGCATTAACTGAATTAAGCCAAACTGTGTGGGATATGGGTAACGACTTCTTTCCTGCCACCAGCTTTCAAATCTCGAACATTAATGGCGGCACAGGTGCCGGTAATGTGATACCCGGTGAGCTTGAAGTACAATTTAACTTTAGGTTTAGCACCGAAGTTACTCATCAGCAGCTGCAACAAAAAGTGAACGCGATTTTACAAAAACACAATTTGAATTACGAACTAAATTGGATTGTAAATGGCCTACCGTTTTTAACCGATCACGGTCCGTTAGTTGATGCTACCGTCGCTGCGATTAAATCAGTAACTGGCTTAACCACTAATTTAGAAACAACAGGTGGGACATCAGATGGCCGCTTTATTGCTCAAACCGGCGCTAAAGTAATCGAGCTGGGGCCACGTAACGCCACAATTCATAAAGTTGATGAGTGTGTTAGCACAGATGACCTGATCGCGCTGGCCGATATTTATGAACAAATATTAGAACAACTGTTAACTTAATGACTGCAAATAAAGAACTCATACAATGCATCACCGGACAAAGTGATGCACACTTAGTCGCCATACAAAACCATTATTTGCATACCAATATTGTCAACGACTTTGTTGCACTGCAATCAGCGGCCGCATCCGCTGGCTTTGATTTATGTATTGCATCAAGCTTTCGGGATTTTAATCGTCAATCGGCTATTTGGAATGCTAAATTTTCAAATAAGCGCGTGGTGTTAAATAAAGCGCAACAAGCCGTTGAACTAAATTCACTGAGTGATATTGAAAAATGTACCGCCATAATGCTGTACTCTGCACTGCCAGGGGCAAGTCGCCATCATTTAGGCACTGACTTAGATATTTTTGATAAAAGCGCAGTGAGTGACGATTATGAGTTGCAACTAACCCCCGATGAATATCAGCATGGCGGACCTTTTGCCGAACTGAGTCAATGGCTAGACACCCACCTAGCAGAATTTGGATTTTATCGGCCTTATCAGCATGATTTAGGCGGTGTTGCCCCAGAACTTTGGCATATTAGCCACATTGCGCAATCAGAGCAGCTTATGAGGCACCTGTCAGTTGAGGTATTACATAACTGCATTAAAGAAAGTGATTTATTAGGTAAAGACGCTATTTTAACCCACTTACCTGCTTTATATGAACGCTTTGTGCTTAATGTGAGCCCACCTGCTAAGCGGTGTTAGTTTTTTTATTTAACGTAAAAACCAATACAGCCAGTAAAATGATACTGCTGGGGAGCATAAATTGCACAGTTAAGGTTTCTGATAAAAACACCGCTCCTGCAATAGCTGCCAAAACGGGCACGCATAACTGCACTATAGCTGCATGCGTGCTTTTTAATAAAGGCATAGCCACATACCAAATACTATAACCTACGCCTGATGCGATGGCACCTGAGGCTATTGCAAGTAACACCCCTTCCATACGTACATTTTTAAGCTGGCTCATACCCACCACAATTAAAATAGGTAGTACTAATAAGCTGCGAATAAAGTTATAAGTGGTGGCCCTAAGTGGTGACACACACGCTTTGCCTCTAATACTGTATATTCCCCATGCCACGCCACTTATGCTCATTAATACTGCCGCCATTACCGGTGGCGCTGTTTGCGAAGGCAGCATTAAATAAACAAAAGCCACAAACGCCACAATAAATGCAAGCCATTGCACAGCGGTTAAGCGCTCTTGCTTATAGATGCCCCAGCCGATCATGGTAAATTGCACCGCGGAGAATAAAATAAGCGCGCCCATACCGGTATCTAGCTCTATATAAGCTATAGAAAAACACAGCGCATATATCAGCAAGCTCACACTGCTTCGCCAGCTTCCGATATCGTTAATAACGGAGCTACTTAATTGTGCTTTTTTATTTAATTGCTTTGTATAGAGCAGCATAATAATAGCCAAACACACTGCCCCGCTGAGAAGCCGTATAACAGTGAAATTCCACGCATCAATATAACCTTGAGCTAATGCTAAGCGACACAATAACGAATTGGCAGCAAAGGCAACTAACGCGATAATAGTAAACAGAGTGGCTTTCAAATAAATTCCTAACGTATTGATAAATATGTACCGTATTTATATACGGATTAAATTAGCGTCCATTGTTGTAAACGTTAATATGGCTATTTTTTAATGATAAAGCTTTAATGTTTATACACTACGCTTTTTTACAATCTTTCACACCTACATTTATAAGCCATGTGTTAACCTTATAAAATAGATAAAAGGAGTGCGTGTGCGTCACATTTTAATTTTCAGTTTTTGCTTTATTGTAAGTGGTTGCAGCACTATTGGCTTTAACGACTTGTTTAATGATTATGCCACAAACACCACCCCTGTTAGGCAAGCTATTAGCAATAATAATATTGAAAATGCACGCACCCTTATAAAAACCAATAGTAAAGCCCACAGTAATTATTTACTGAACCAATTAGAGCAAGGGCGTATTGCTGATTTAGCTAATAATCCAGATAGTGCGCAAACATATTTTGAAACTGTCTACCAACAGATGCAAGCAAAGCGCCAAGCAGCCAAAATACAAGTAAGTGCAGGGCTTGAACAAAGTAATGCGCTGTTAACTAACGATTCAGCAATAGGTTATATCCCACCAGCCTACGAAATGAGTATGTTGCATAGCTACAAAGCACTTAATTATGTTTATAAACGCGATATTGAGAGCGCGTTAGTTGAAATACGCCGTGCCAATAAAGTACAAGTTGATGCACTACTCGATAATCAAAGCGAGTTTAATAATGCCGTTGCTCAAGCACAGCAACACTACCCAGGCATGGATAATTTAACTCGCTCGGTAAAAAATGGCTTTCAAAATGCGTACACGTTTTACTTATCAGGGTTGTTATATGAAACGGCAAAGCAAGGCGATGATGCCTACATAGACTATAAAAAAGCACTCGAAATACAACCTAATAATCAGTACTTACAGCAAGATATATTGCGCCTTGCTAAGCAGCAAGGCTTTGCGGATGACTACAAACAATTTAAGCGACAGTTTGGTGAAGTAAACACCATAGATAAAAATCAAGGCGAAGTGGTTATATTATTTGAACAAGGCCTAATACCAAAACAGCACGAGTTTAAATTACGATTGCCTATTTATACTTCGCAGGGGGATGCCCGCTTTTATAGCTTAGCAATGCCCGTTTATATAAATAACGCTTACAGCAGCGCCGTGAATAATATAAAAGTTAATAACCAAGTATTAGCATTAAGTCCGTTAGTGCATTTAGAGGCACTGGCCGCTAAAACGTTAGAGCAGCAAGTAGCTGGGCGTGTTTCAAGGCAAATATTACGTCTTGTCGCTAAAGAAAAAATGCGTGTAGAGCTTGCGCGCAGTGCCGGTGATGTGGGGAACATTTTGGCAAATTTGTATAATCTTGCATCTGAGCAAGCAGATACACGTAGTTGGCTTACCCTGCCTAATCAGATCAGCCTTGCCCGCAGCGCAGTAAAAGCAGGCGAACATACTCTAAACGTTGGCTCGCAACCGCCAATAAATTTTACCGTTAGTAAGCAAGGGTTAACGTTAATCTACCTAACCTCTGTTAATAACTATTTTAACTCCCATGTAGTGCAACTTTAGGAGCCATCATGAAATACATACTTCCCGTTATTGCGTTAATTATGCTCAGCGCGTGTAGCAGCCGACCTGTAACCTCAGGTATTGGGGTTGAGCAAACTGCCAACGCTTACAAAGAGCAGCTCAATGTTAATAATCCACAATTAGCTAAAAAGCTTTTAATAAGTGATGTAAAAACGCGTCAAACAAATAACCTTACCGACGTGGTAGTTACTTTAGCGAGTACCTATAAAAAATCGCAATACTTACAGTATCAATTTAACTGGTTTGATAAAGATGGCTTTGTTATTAAAGGCAACCACTCACCGTGGCAAGCCCTAACATTATTTGGCTTTGCTAAAACTCAGCTTGCAGGACTAGCACCTAGCTCTAATGCCGTTACCTTCTCATTAGCTGTAAGAGAAGTTTCAACCGACGCACAAGAATTTAAAGATTAAAGGAAATCATGATGATCAATAAACAATTTAAATCACTGTCTAGTTATGCAATTTTAGGCTTAGCGGCACTGACACTTGCAGGCTGTGCCAACAAAGCTGTTGTCAGCTATGGTGATGCCCAAGCCGTAGAAACCACAGATATAAACTTTGGCTCTACTGACTTACAAAAAGTTGCCTCGCAAATGACCGACTCTCTGCTTAGTTCGCCTGTGGTTGGGACTATGACCGCCAATACACGCCCTGTGGTATTTGTAGAGCGTATTAAAAACAAAACCAGTGAACACATAGATACAGAATCAATCACCGACTCAATCTCTACTCAATTACTACGTAGCGGCAAATTTAGATTTGTTGATATGACCCGTGTAGAGGCGGTTCGTGAGCAAATTACATTTCAAAACGAAGACGCCTTAGTCAACCCAAGTACTGCGGTGGCTTTTGGTAAGCAAATTGGTGCGCAATATATGCTGTACGGTAACCTATCAAGCATTGTTAAATCTAATGCAGATAAAGCCGATGTGTACTACAAATTTACAATGCGTTTAATGGATATGCAAAGCGGTCTTGTTGAATGGGCTGACGAAACTGAAATTCGTAAGACGCGTGAAAAATCAACGTTTGGTTGGTAATAACAGGAGCGAATTATGAAAACGCTTAGCTTAATTTTATGCGCTTTATTAGTAGTAAGTGCCCCAACGTTTGCCAAGTACGAACGAAATAAAGCCGTTCCTGTACAGCAAGTACTATTTGGTAAAGTAAAGTCGGTGCGCACTATTACTGAGCAACAACTAGTACAAGACAAAAGTAACGGCTGGAAAACCTTTGGCGGTGCCTTACTAGGCGGTGTTATTGGTAACCAGTTTGGCGGCGGCAGTGGTCGTACTGTAGCGACTATTTTAGGATCGGTGATTGGTGGTAACGTTGCTCATAATCAGCAGCAAACACAGCGCTATGAAAACACACAGCTCGTTGAATTACTGATACAAGTAGAAAGTGGTGAGCAATTTATGGTGGTACAAGACAACGATCCCGCTATGCGTTTTCACCAAGGGGATAATGTTCGCCTGATCTACTTAACCAATAACACGGTGCGAGTAGATAGCGCGTATTAATATTCTTTTGACGGCATAATTGAAAAAAACCTAACTTAGGTAACTAAGTTAGGTTTTTTTAAAGGTTAATTACCTTTATTTTTAAGCGGGTTCTTTTGCCCAAAGCTGCTCATTTTCATGCATTTCATATAAGCCGTGAGCACGATTTATAAGTAAGTTTGCAAAATCGGCTTGGGTTTTATCACGCGCACCCGCTGTAATAATTTGGTCGGCTTTTAACTGCCACTGCAATGAAAAATAACGCATGGCATCGCGTGCATCTTTTGCTGCAGACGCTTCAGCATGATCGGTTGGTAAACGACCGGTGATCACCCAGTAGCTTTTACCGTTTTGCGCTTTAAATTTCCAAAGTGCGCATAAAGGTGCTAAAAAACGGCTTTCTTTTTCAAGCAAGGTTTTAGGCATAATGCCTTTTTCAGCTAAATGTTTTTGCGCATTTTGAAAACATTCGCGCTGCCATTGAATTTCTTGTTGCTGAAGTTCAGCTTGCTGCTCTGGTGTTAATGGTTTTTGTTCTTGTTGCTGCATTTTAATAACCTTTTTACTTCTTTGTTTACACTTTAAGGGCATAACAAATAAGGCGCAAGCATAAATAGCGAGCTTAACACCTTATTCGCAGCTGTTTGCTGGGTTTTTAAGCAAAGTACACTTACTTTATGTTGTGATCAAACGAACCCACAGCACCTGGGAATACCACTGGCGACTCAATACCCTGTTTATTCACGCTAGCAACTCCAAAATAGTAATTATCAATAACCACATTTTTTAGGGTAAATTCACTGGCCTTATCAACCCATTGACTGTATTGCCATTGTGGTTCACTAGTATAGCGCCAGTATATACGATAGCCTGCTACATTTTTATCCTCTGTTGGCTGCCAAGAAAGTGTGGTACTGGCGCGTACGGCACCACTAATTTTCACCTCTTTTGGTGGCGCAGGGGCCCACGCCATTGACGCAAGGCTTACCGCATTTAATGAGGTAAGTTTTGCGGCGTAATCAAAATCCACCCCATCAATAGTATCACCGTACACTACCCCATTTTCGGTGCGCAGGTCTTGATGTTGGCGATCATAATGCTCGTTGGTTTCCATAATACGCACAGCCGCAAAACCCGCATCATTAAACGGACGATGATGCCCGCCTCGAGCAAAACGGTCGAGTCTGTATACCAGCATGGTGTCTAGGTTTTCAATATATTTATCAGCAATGGTGTCTATGTAACGTGCTAAATTACGGCTCGCCGAATCAACTTCGCCGCCAGTAAAACGACGCGTACGGGCTTGTTCTTTAGTTTCAACTACACGCGTACCTTCAGAAAAAATACGTGCCGTAGTGTTATCGGTTACGCCATTAATACCGGTAATATTGCCAATCATGTCGTTATTCAAAACACCATGCACTTGCCAGTTATTTTTTTGTGCGTAAGCAGTTAAAATTTTACCGCCAAATAAACCTTGTTCTTCACCTGAGAGTGCTGCATATACCACTGAGCCATTAAATGTATATTGCGATAACACCCGTGCAGCTTCAATCACACCGGCAACCCCTGATGCATTATCGTTTGCCCCAGGTGAATCGCTAGTAAAATCCATAACATCACTAACGCGTGAGTCTATATCTCCCGACATCATCACCATACGATTAGGATCGGTGTTACCGCGCTGAATCGCAATTATGTTAACCACTTCTACAGGGTCAGGAATGCGCTTTTCACCCGAGATGGTTTGTTTTACTTCTAGTATCTCTAAGCAGCCACCGCACTGTGCCGAAATTGCTTCAAATTCTTGTTTTATCCAACGCCTTGCCGCGCCAATACCACGGGTATCCGATTTAGTTTCAGATAAAGTATGGCGGGTACCAAAATCCACTAACGTTTGAATATCATCTCCAATACGCTGCGCTGAAATTTGATCTGCAATATTGTGCAATGATGCTTGTTGTGTGGTTTGTGCCGCCACACTATAAAATGACGCGCTACAAACAGATGCAACCGCACTATACTTAATAATCCGAGTAACTAAATTTAAAGGTGAAATTGACATAGCAGTTTAATCCTTATTGTTGATGTTTTTAAAATGACAGCTCTGCAGGTATACAGCAATGCATTTGAGATAAACGTTAAAAACCTCAGGTTAAATTACATTTAATTAACACGCTCAGTTTAGCTATCACTTGCTCGGCTTCTAATTTAATAAAAATAATCACTTATGCTGTTTTGTACGTATACTAAAGAGAGAAACACGATTAATCAGCTATCATTTTATATACCCAGTTTAAAAATAATAAGGTGCTGTAAAAATATGAAGAAACACGAAGAATTACCCGAGGATCATGTTGACCCGCTTATGCAGTATTTACATCATGCGATTCGCTTTGCTATTAAAATATTAGCAGTGCTCATGGTGCTGGTTATTTTTTGGAGTATTGCTGATGTAGTATATGTTTTATATATGCGATTGAGCTCTCCTCCTTATTTTTTATTAAACATCGAAGACATTCTGCAAACCTTTGGTGCTTTTATGGTGGTGCTTATTGCGGTAGAAATATTTACCAATATTCGTTTATATTTAGGCTCAAGTTCACTGCCGGTTGAACTGGTCATTGCCACCGCACTAATGGCTGTGGCGCGTAAAATTATTGTTTTAGATTTAAAATTAGTGACCTCAGAACAAATTGTTGGCCTTGCATTGGTAACTTTAGCCTTAGGTATATCTTACTGGCTGGTAAAAAATAAAACCGGTCAAACAAAACTTTAAATCGTTATCTTAACTTAAGATAACAGCTAAACACCTCATTCCCACTGCGCCTTTGCGCTTTACAATGGTATAGTGGGATACCTCTATAAATACTTAATAAGCTTCTAATATGTATCGACTATTTGAACGGATGACTAAACCGTTTCCGGAGCGTTCTCCGTCTCAGCCTCCTAATACCTTATTTGCATTTTGCCGCCATTACACCAAAGGCATGGAACTGTCGTTGGTACTTATGTCTCTCAGTGCCGCATTATTAGCTATTTTAGAAGTGTCTTTATTTAGTTACATGGGACAACTGGTTGACTGGCTTGGCGAGTACACCCCTGAAGAACTTTTTTCGCAGCAACAATCCGAATTAATAAAGATGGGGCTAATGCTCCTAGTAGTGATGCCTGTGGTGGTATTTTTTAGGTCGGCCATTTTACATCAAGCACTGTTGGGCAACTATCCGATGTCGATACGTTGGTTAGCGCACCGTTATTTATTACGCCAAAGTGTTAGCTTTTATCAAAATGAATTTGCCGGAAGAATAGCTACTAAAGTGCTGCAAACCTCATTGGCAGTGCGTGAGTCAGTCACTAAGTTACTTGACGTATTAATGTACATTGCCGTTTATTTTGGCTCAATGGTGTTTTTAGTAGCCGCCTCAGATTGGCGCTTAATGCTGCCGTTATTAGTGTGGTTAGCATTATATATTTGCGTGCAAATTTACTTTGTACCACGGTTAAAAAGCATTGCTAGCTCACAAGCTGATGCACGCTCAGAAATGACTGGCCGTATTGTTGATAGCTACACCAATATTTCAACCATTAAGCTGTTTTCTTACACCCAACGCGAAGAGCAATATGCAAAACAAAGCATGGACGTATTTTTACAGCCTGTATATAAACAAATGCGTTTGGTAACCAGCCTTAATGTGGTTATTCAAAGCTTGAACTATTTACTGGTATTTTCGGTGGCAGCAGTGTCTTTGTATTTATGGTCGTTAAGTGCCATTAGTGCGGGGGCTATTGCAGTAGCATTGAGTTTGTCGTTAAGGCTTAATGGCATGGCCCAATGGATCATGTGGGAAATTAGCAGCTTATTTGAAAACATTGGTACCGTAGCCGATGGCATGCGCACCCTTTCAAACCCGATTGCGGTTGATGACAAGCCAAAAGCCGATAGCTTAAAAGTAACTCAAGGGGCAATCGACTTTAACAATGTACACTTTAATTATGGTAAAGCCGCTAATGAAAATAACCGAGGTCCAGTAATTAACGGTTTAAACTTAAATATTAAACCGGGCGAAAAAATTGGCTTAGTGGGTCGCTCTGGCGCGGGTAAATCCACATTAGTTAACTTGTTGCTACGTTTTTACGATACAGACAAAGGCTGTATTAGTATTGATGGCCAAAATATAACTGATGTAAGCCAAGAAAGCCTTCGCCGCTATATCGCTATGGTTACCCAAGATACATCACTACTGCACCGCTCAGTAAAAGATAACATCTTATACGGCAGACCCGATGCAACCGAAGCGGAAATGCTCGATGCGACCAAACAAGCCAAAGCGCTCGATTTTATAACCGATTTAGAAGACAGCAAAGGCAATAAAGGCTTTGATGCACAAGTGGGCGAACGAGGGGTAACCCTCTCGGGCGGGCAACGTCAACGGATTGCTATTGCTCGGGTGTTACTCAAAAACGCGCCTATTCTTATACTTGATGAAGCTACCAGTGCCTTAGACTCAGAGGTAGAAGCGGCTATTCAAGCCAGCTTAGATGATTTAATGACAGGTAAAACAGTCATTGCTATTGCACACCGATTATCAACCATTGCACAAATGGACAGGCTCATCGTGCTTGATGAAGGTGGTGTTGTAGAGCAAGGCAGTCACGATGAGTTAATTGCCCAAGGCGGCATTTACGCTGCACTGTGGGCACATCAAACTGGCGGCTTTATTGGTATTGAATAAAAAACCATCTCAGAGTAGGTCATCATTTGGCCTGCTCTTGTTTACTAAAATTTAACTTTATTATTAATTTTAAATGCTATTTATAGCCTTTTAGTCGAATTTTATAGCCCACCTATTGCCTCACTGTTTTTATAATGTCACATTCGCGACTGATTTTTTTATCATTCATCAGGCAATTCACCATGTCTTTATTAAGCAAACATAAATACACCCTTTATGGAGTGCTCGCTATTTTACTTTGGAGCAGTTTAACTGCCTTTATTCGTGATTTATCAGAATTATTTAGCCCAATTGGCGGTGCCGCTTTAATTTATAGCGTCAGTGCGATTTTTTTAATGTTAGTCATGGGTGTACCAAAGCTAAGCAATTATCCAAAACGCTATTTAGTCTTTGGTGGCAGCTTATTTGTTATTTACGAAATATGTTTAGCTTTATCCCTCGGCTTTGCAAATAGTCGCCAGCAAGCGTTGGAAATGGCGATTATTAACTACCTTTGGCCAGCGTTAACCATTTTATTATCGATTATTGTTAACCGCATTAAAGTAAGCGTATTAGTCTACCCGAGCATACTGATTGCGTTTTTAGGGGTTGCATGGTGCATTGCAGGTGATAGTGGTTTATCTGTGGAAGTATTAACCGCTAATATAAGTGACAATCCATTACCCTACTCCATGGCGTTTGCAGCGGCGTTTATTTGGGCTGTGTATTGCAGTGTAACGGTAAAACTTAGCGAGGGTAAAAATGCCATTAGTGTATTTTTTGCAGCCACGGCAATCTCTTTATGGATAAGTTACGGATTGAGTAATGAGCCCAGCTTTGAGTTTAGCCTAGATTCTAGCTTTACCTTAGTATTAGCAGGCGTGGTTATTGGTGGAGGTTACGCACTGTGGAACCAAGCAATAATTGGCGGTAACCTAGTGTTGTTAGGCACCTTGTCTTACTTTATCCCTGTTTTATCAACACTATTTGCTGCTATTTACTTATCAGTATCGCTCACCAGTGCATTCTGGCAAGGCGTTGTGTTAGTGACATTAGGCTCATTAATGTGTTTTCTTGTGACCCGAAAAACAAAGCCAGCCCGATAAAATATGTAAGCGAAAAGCTAGAGGCTGTCTGCTTTTCGCTTTAATCATTTACTTAACTAGCTAATCGCAGTCCTAACAGCACTAACATCACAATGTTTGCTATCACACTGATTAAAAAGAAGTAACTACGCGGGCTGGGGTTTTTCTCGGTGGCAATTGCGTAATACAGTGCCATATGAATTAAACGTGCAATCACATATACCCAAATACATATTGCAAATACCGAGCTGTGGTAATTCATCACAAAAGCAAATAAAACCGTTCCTATAAACAACGCGCTGTTTTCTAGGGTGTTATGAAAAGTACGATGAGCCCTAAATATAAAGCTCTCATGAGATAGCTCTTTATCTATTTTTCCTGGCACTGCACCGGGCTGTTTAGCCTTACTAAACGTCGCCACAGCCCACTGAACTAACATCATAATTAAGTATAAATAAAATGCTACAAACGCAGAATGTGCAATATCGGTCATTGTTTTTTCCTTTGTGTTGTTATTAGAGTAATAGTTACAGCAACTATTAAGCCAAATTTAAACCACTGATATGTATATAAATTATTTTATAAAATATACATTTTTTGTAATAGATTCCTGCTTTATATAAAAATTACGGTGTTTATGTAATGTATATCAAACCGCAAGCCAACATTAATACTAATTACGTATTTTATAAATTTAACTTGAGCATTTATTCTAATTATTGTTTTATAGTGTTACTAGAAACGGAACGGCGGAATTTGTATGAAAAATAAAATAACCAAATCTTTAGCTACAGCGGCATTATTGAACTTTATATCAGTACCTGCTTTTTCAGCTCAATCTCATATTGAAAATGCAGAAAACTTGGTACAGCAAGCTCAATACAAAAACGTAGCAACTATTAAGCGTAATTTCGCAAAGCAAGTAGCGCTTAATTATTCAGTATTGAATGCTGATTTAAAACAATCAGTAAATAAATATAACTTAGTTTTAAATGCTGATCAGTTATCAACTGTAGCACGGCATACAAAGCGTAATATAAGTCAGGCAAATAGCGCCTTACAACAACTTAAAGGCTTACCAAACAATACAGGAAGCTTGTTACAAGTTCGTTTGGCAAGTGAGTCCATGCTTACTGATTGGCAACAAGGAGAAAGCCCTTTATTCGCATTTGCACCCGCTGGTGACGATAGCCAATGGAGCGAGATTGAAGCGTTCGATCAGTTTGGTGACATTCATTATCTGAGCGTTGACCAAATGCCAACCCAACCTGTTTTTATTGTGGAGTTAGATCAACAAAAAGTACAGGATGCGGGTATTGCAGTAATGAAAGGAATTTTGTCTGCTAACAAGTTCAGCAAAAACATGGTTAGCCCACAAAATCAATTAAGTAATGAGCAGCCATTACAAACTAGCGTGCTAAAAAAAATACATTTAGAGGATGATAAAGAACCTTGGATTTCAGGAAAGGCAGAAGTTTATGCCATCGTAACGGGGATTAATCCTAGCAGAGATGAACCAATATTAGATATTGTTGATTTACCTTATTTAGATCATGACCAAACCACTTACAGCCCTAATCAGGTTTTAATTCATTGGCAACGTTATCGTTGGCAAGCGGTCGATTTGCTTTTAATGGAGCAAGATGACAACACTAATTATAAAACCTTAGCAATGAAATTATTAGAAATATCAGAGCAAGTAATGGCAAGTATCCCTGATTTACAAGCACAGGGCTATACTATTATTCCTAAACTTACTAATGAAGTGCTTAAAGCAATGCCTGATGAATGGTTTACCAATAATGATGATTATGTTGATGTTTTTTACACGCTATTTGAAAACAAAGACTATCAAGAATATAAAGGGGCCAGCAGTAATGCTACTATTACCTTGTCACCTTTAGAGATTAACCCTCGTCAGTAAATAGCGACTCGCCACTGTTTGGCTTGGTAACTAAACAGTGGTGAGTTAATCATTACTCCCGCAGTTTAAGCGTGATACATACAACGCCGTGATCGGTACTTAAATCGTCGCGCTCAAACTCGGGGTTAATTAAATGACGATCGTAAGTATGATAATCGCTTACTTCAAAAAAACTGTCGTCATAGCCAGAATCAAACTCACAAGACAACAAAATATAATCAAGTACTGAACTGCTTGCGCCAAAGTAATGTGTTGCTTTTCGTAGTGGTTTTAAGCCTTGATTATCTTTATCGATAACACCTTGTATTGACTCATTAGCTACTTCATCAGGCTCGCAATCATCGTTTAACTTTGTAAATAACTGCCACGCATCGTTAAGACAATATTTTGCAAGGTAGGTTTTACTATCAAACGCGGGGGCAAAACGCAGTGTATTGGTTAGTAAATGGCTTAAAACGCCATCAGCTAGGTCGTTATTAAAATCTCCCATTAGTATCATAGGCTGTTGCGTGGCCTCACGACGACTTATCATTTCTATCATCAGCAATGTTGCTTCACTACCGCGCTGAATAGTTGAGCCCCAGCCACCCGCTACATTTGCTTTTAAAATTTCAATAATGTTTTTTTCAACGGTTAGTTCTTTATTAGTTTCATCAATCTCAATTGATGGCCGTTTAGATTTAAAATGCACCACATAGCAATCGGTATTGCCGATATGCGGCAAACTTATTGTGGCTCTAAGTACTCTACGGCTAAAGGCAAAATCTTCAGTTAAACCTAAAGTACTGGCAAGCTCATAGTCGTGTTTAACGCTTGCTACTTCAACGATGGGGTATTTTGCTGCTATTGCCACAACGGGGCGTTTATAAATAAAATCATCTATTACCTGTGGCTCATCCACCACAGCAAAGTGCGCATAACCTTGCTGCTTTACTAATTCTCTAAGCGACTCAATGCTAAACACTTCCTGAAAGCCAATTACATCGGGCTGATGCTCGGTTAAATAATCAATAATCCAGCGCTGTTTTTTTGCCCATTGCTCCGCGGTATATATCCGCTCAAACTCATAATAAGCATTAGGTGGCTCAAGATAATTAAACAGGTTAAATGTGGCTATTTTTAATGTTGAATTGGTTATCATCATCTCAGGGGATTGTTCTGAGTTATCAGTTAAAGGTGATGTATTACAGTCACTAATAATGGTCGCCTTTGAAAGTTTATATTGCGTGCTATTGTCAACATCATATAAGATTTTTGCTTGGTACCAAAGCTTGATAACAACTAAAACCTATTAAATCGTTTAAAGTTTAGGCAAACGCAACCTATCCCCTTTAAATTTATATACAAGTTGGTATGCTACGCGACCTTTTTTAACATATGGTTATCAAAAAAGGCAAAGCCAAAGGGCGGCCAATGCTGCAAGGCACTTAGTATAAGTGGCAGCAATAATTACAGGCATCGCGTTATAAAACGTTAGGTGTAACTTTAAATAGCAATATAAAAAGCACTATTAGGGTCAAACTATGCGATTAGGACCAGGACTACTCGTCACCGCTGCCTTCATTGGACCAGGGACTATTACCACCGCGAGCGTAGCGGGTGCAAACTTTGGTTTTGCACTAATATGGACATTACTATTTTCAGTAATTGCCACCATATTATTACAATCTATGGCGGCGCGCCTAGGCGTAGCCACTGGGCAAGACTTAGCACAAGCACTAAGAGCCCATATTGAAACTCCCCTATTTAAATCTCTCGCTATATTTTTAGTGATCAGCGCCATTGGTGTTGGCAGTGCCGCCTACGAGGCTGGTAATTTAAGCGGTGCCAGCATGGGATTAATTGAAATATTCCCTCAGGTAAATGCCCAACTTTGGACGCCACTGATTGCATTTTTAAGTGCCATACTACTTTATAGCGGTAAACACAAAGTTGTTGAAAATGCGCTTATTTTACTAGTGATTTTAATGAGCCTAGTGTTTATCTCTACGCTTGTTATGGCGGCTCCCTCGCTCAGTGACGTATTAGCTGGTTTTATTCCTAGCATGCCTGAGAGCTCAGTCACCACAGTATTAGCATTGGTAGGTACGACCATAGTGCCATACAACTTATTTTTACACTCAGGGGTACTGGCTGCTCGCCATGACAGCGAGAGTGACAAACAAAAAGTAATTAAAGAAACCAATATAGATACGGGCGTGTCCATCACCCTAGGTGGTGTGATCACCTTAGCTATTTTATCAACCGCATCAGTGGCATTTTATGGCACCGATGCAGGGCAAATTAGCGCTGCCAATATGGCGGTGCAGCTTGAGCCATTACTTGGCGATGCCGCCCATTACTTTTTTGCTATTGGTTTATTTGCCGCAGGTTTAACCAGCGCAATCACTGCTCCTCTTGCGGGCGCTTACGCCGTATGTGGCATGTTAGGTTGGTCAAATAAAATGGATAACGTTCGCTTTAAAAGCGTTGCCATTGTTATTTTATTATTTGGTGCGGCGGTAGCTTCTCTGGGTTTAGACCCTGTCGCGGTGATAATTTTTGCCCAAGCTGCCAATGGCTTATTGCTGCCTATAGTCACCACTTACCTTGTGTGGTTAGTTAATCAAAAAGCAGTAATGGGGAAATACACTAACTCAGTATTGGTAAACCTACTTACTTTACCAGTGTTAGTACTTATTTTTGGCCTAAGTAGTTACAAGCTCTTTAGTTTGATTTTTTAATACTACTCTGCGATTTATGAACACACAAAAGCCGCTGTATTAATAGCGGCTTTTTACATTGCATTGCAGACCAATACTCACTTAAAACCCTGATGCTCTGCCTTTTGCTTATTTGCCTTAATGAGTTTTGCAAATACATAACCCCCTACTGCACCTGCACATAATTGCGCATAAAACCCCCAGCCTCTTGCACCCGCAATAATAGTAATATTCATAATAGATTCAATAGCAATTAACGCTGTTGTAAACGCTACAATACCCGCAGTTACAAATAATTGTATCCCCTGATTTTGAAGCTTTTTTGCGATAAACCAGGTCACAAAAAATGCGATAGCAAGTGCAATCGCAATAATAGCGCCGTAAGTAGGTAGCAAGCCAAGCCAATCTTCAAGGGTTAAATTAACACGATCATTAAAGCCCACCACTACACCTACATTAACTAATTGATTGACAACGTATTGGCTATGAAACAAGCTAGCAAGAGTGAATGTAAGTAACCAAGAAACTAAAAATGAAGGGAGTGTACGTGTTAAAAACTGCATGGTTATCTCAACTTAAAATGAAACTTTTTCCTTACACTAGCAAAGGCTTGCAGGGTAAACAATCTCTACGTTGTATTACGCTACTCTCGCTTTTAACGTTTTCTTGTAACGTCAGTGCCGAATTACCAATTCGGCAATATACTGCTAGTACCTTAGCAACAGATCTCAATTCACCATGGAGCATGGTTAAACTGCCAAACAATTCGTGGTTAGTTACAGAGCGTGATGGCCATGTTGTCATCATTAAAAACAACCAACAAAGCCGAGTTAAAATAAACTTCGAGGGCTTATACGTTGCAGGGCAAGGCGGTTTACTCGATATAGTACTTTCGCCAAATTACAGTGAATCAAAAGAAATAATATTCACTTATGCCCAAGGTGAGCTTGATGCAAACAGACTCGTTATTGCCAAAGCTAAGTTTGATGGCGAGCAGTTTTCAGCACCAAAAGTTATTTATAAAGTTGCCACCGATAAGGGCACACCGCAGCATTACTCTGGCCGGGCGCTTGTACTGCCCGATAATAGCTTACTGTTTTCAAGTGGTGATGGCTTTGACTACCGCGAGCAAGCACAAGTTATAACCAGCCAATTAGGTAAAGTGCTACGAATTAATTTAAATGGCACTATTCCAAGCGATAACCCGTTTATTAAACATGAAACCCCTACCGCGCATGCCATTTATTCACTCGGGCACCGTAACTTGCAAGGCTTGGTTTATGATTACGATACCAAGCAAATCATTAGCCACGAACACGGCCCCGCAGGCGGTGATGAGCTCAACTATTTAAAGGCTGGCACCAATTACGGCTGGCCAGTAATAACCAACGGTGATGACTACTCGCAAGCACGTATTTCGCCCTTTAGAGACTACCCAGGCATGGCTAAACCAACCGTAGATTGGACGCCCTCAATTGCGCCATCAGGCATGGCATATTATGGCTCTATGCATGCAGCCTTCCCTTCACTGCAACGCCACGTACTCATTACCACATTGGTCGATAAAAAGCTCTACAGCGTTAATTTAAAAAATGGTGAATTCACCCAGTCGCATATTTTTCCAGAAGCCACAGGCAGGCTCAGAGATGTGTTTGTTACTGCTGAAGGTAATATAGCGATATTAACGGATGGAAAAGAGGCAAGGTTAATGCTGGTAACGCCAAAGTGATATTCACTTAAATGAATGGTGATTGTCTCGTAGGATTTATTTTAAAAGTTAAACATTAAAATAAATCCTACGAGACTAAAAGTAGCAGCAAGCTAAATTCATACTTAAAGTCAGACCCTTTAGGGAAGCTTTACTAAAAGATTTTTATAGTGTGTTTAAATTAACTTTGCTCTCGCAGGCTTTTTGAAAATCATCAGGAGAAATTACGATTTGCCGCGTTGTATTTTTAACCTTCTTTTTTATCTCTTCTTTATTAAAAACTAAGTAACAGCCACTGCCGTCACTTATCTCAATTGAAGATAAATATTTATCCATTATTTTTGATTCACTTGATGACTGTTCATATTGCCAAACGTTTACTTCATCTGCTTTTAATGGCATGTCCATTACCTGAGTACCGTACTCAGTTTTAAACACCACTTTAACCATTAATTCTTCAGCCGTAGAGTTTTTAACACTAGCCCAGTAAATACTTGAACATGAGCTCAATACAAAAGTTATTAGTAATCCAAAAATTAATACCTTTAATCTTTCCATAGAACCTCAGAACTCCAAATTAATCTTTTTATATCAACTTCAAGCGCTTCACTGCGTGTAATGCGTTGCTTCAAATTAGCGGTATTTTTTGTGTCATTGTAATACTTCATGAGATCAATCTTTCCTTGATTTGGATAACCTAGAGAAGACGCTTTAACATTTTGAAGGAGAACATTTGTACTACCTTTATGACCCCAAGATAAATTAATACCTCCTACATACATAAGTATACAATGGCCAAACTCATGCGCTGAAACCCAGCGTATCGAGGATAAATACTTTAAACTATTGAGTGAGCTCAGCCCATTGACTATGCCAATCCCATTTTGTGGTTGGGTAACCATGGATCAGTAATAAACTCAGCGCTCCCTCTTCCCCTTGCACATGATATCTAATCTCATGACCTTGAAGTTCAAACGTCGATTGGCTCTTATGCCACGAAGCTAATAGTAAGTAATTATTGTAGTGTTACTAATGACATTCATGACGATTTCGGCGCATTTATAGGATTATAAACAAATGAATAAAGTATCTATCATAATAAACTTTTAATGTGGTGTTACTTAAGTGCTCCATGAAAATGTACATGAATTTATTATTTGCGGGTAGCCATTTCCATGACTAATATCATTTAAGATAGGACGACAATAACGAAATTAAGGAGTCAAAGTGAAAATATTGTCCGTTGACGATAACCCTCAAAATAGAAACATCATGGAAATTGCGCTTTCTAAGCAACACGATATTGCTTCATCTGATGGAACCGAGCCAATATTAGCACTAATGGAACAGCACCAGCCACAAGTCGTCTTAATGGATATTTTACTTAGTAATGGCCTTACTGGTTATGATTTAGTTGAACAAATAAAACAATCCGGTGAATACGATGATTGCGAAATTATATTTATATCCGCTTTAACATCAAGTGAAGACAAACTCACAGCATATGGGTATGGCGGCGATGATTATGTTGCCAAGCCAGTAGACTTTAAGGAACTAAACGAAAAATTAAAGCGTGTTGAACTGCGTATTACAGAGCGAAATAATCTAAAAGAAATGTACGATGTGGCCTCTACAACTGCTTTTACCTCAATGCAACAAGCAAGTGAACTCGGAGAGTTAGTTTCATTCTTTACTGACAACCTTGACGTAACCGATTTAGATACATTATTTGCTAACGTACAGCAGTACTTTACCAATGCAGGCGCCAGCTGCTGTGTAGAGTTTAGAGTAGCAGACCAATATCATCAATTTCCAAAACAAACTATTTCTGAACTAGAAAAAGAAATTCTTGAACTGGGAAGAAGAGCAAAACGAATAGTGCCATTTAGCTCTAACTTATTATTTAACGCACCTGCTTGCTCAATACTTGTAAAAGGAATAAATGCAAAAGATGAAGGCTTACTCGGACGACTTCGAGATAATTTTGCTATTTTACTTACTATTATAGAAAGCCGAATGGAATTTATTGAACAGCAATTAGAAAAAGCGACGATACGTCAACAAGCTTTAAACACCCTCAAGAGCCAACTTGCTGATGATTTTAGTACCATAAAAAAGCTATGCTCAGAGCAAGATAAGCAAGTAAAAATACTCGTTAATGATTTATCTCAAGCTATACAATCAAAAATGATCACTCTAGGTTTGGATGAAGAGCAAGAGTCGGAGCTAGTAGGATTAGTTGATGAAACGAAAGAAATTGTAGAAGAAACCTTGGTCTTGTCTTTTACACTAGAAGATAAATTACAAGCCATAACAAAACGCTTAAAAGCAGTTGAATAAATTAAGTACAATTTATAGACTGAGCTCGATAGAACCGTAGAACTCTGTTGGGTGGCGCCTTTGGCTAAACCAACCTACCTTTAGACGTAGGTCGGATAAGTGGCGAAGCCACGCCATCCGACAAAAATGATGAATTGACTTGGGGCAACCCGATTTATCATGCTGTGTATAATATGCAAAATTGCGGCTTAAATTAAGCCGCTTTAATTACTCATAATCAGCTAATGGCTCACTAATTGTCAGTGTATCAGTGCCAAAATCTAGCACCGCTTGGTATTTTCTAAAAATGGAGAGCCTAATAATCCATGTATTATATTGTCACCACCAGCTACCTGAACATGGTCTAGGTTTAGTGATACAAACTCTGTACTTTCAAACAACTGCCCTGCTAATTCAAATTTCAAAACGTCTATTAAGCCCATCTTGTGGTCGGCTGTACCTAAACCTGCGGCATTTTCTTCACTAAACACTTCTTCTATTCCAAGCTTTTGAATACATGCCCTATCTAAAACAGATGCACCCGCCGCTGTATCTAAAATTAAATTTACTTTATGCCCGTTTATTTTAGCTTGTATTATTTGATGACCTGTTTCTGTTACTTCAAATTTCAAACTTGTGGTTTTGGCTAATTCCATGAATGTTCCTTATTCTATATTTAGGTTAATTAATAGACACTATATTACAAACACTTATGAAAACAACCCACCTTATAAATAAGTAAACAAATGGCTTTTCACCAACGGCTATATCGTAATTATAATTTGCTAAAAATAACTCTCCCCAAATGCACAAAACTTATGTTGGCAAAGCAACATTAATTCACAAAGAGGATAAGAGACGCTTCGCTTTTAGAGGAAGAATAACAGATTAAATTAAGGCGTTTTTGTAAATTTAAGTGCTGATGTCTGAAGTCAAGATTTGACCACCTTTGGTTTTAACAAATAAAATTATTCGAATTCGCATCTGACGCATAACGCCCAAATAAGGGGCTGGTAAATAGTTTGCTAAAATGTGAAGCGAAGCAGAACTGAGCAAACTGTTAGCATTGTCCTTTTCAGTGACTTGTTAGTTTATAAATACATTTGATTTATTAGCATCAGAAATAGTTTTTATCATGGTCAAATACTGCTTATGAGACCCTATTGGCTGGCCAATAAAGCATTTCTCATGTAAAGGTTCTTTCCCATTTTCAGGCTTTTTTTCTCGTGGAGAATAAGCGTAAATAGTCATAATTCCATTGTCTAGTAAATCATATATGCTCTTCAATAAATTGGAATCTATGTGGTTAGAGTGAACTAATTTTAATTGCTTTAATTTGTGTACACCTCTAGAAATACCAACTGAAAACCTCTCATCCCAGGTTCTTCTACTCGAACTTGTAAAGGTCTTAGGCAAATCTTTAAAACATGTTGCTTGTGATTTTTTAATGTTTTCAGGAGTTAGTAACATAGATAAAGTTATTTCTTCATCAGGTAAGTAGTACCCTCCAGTATTTTCAATATATAAAGCTCTGAAAGGTGCAAGTAGTTCTCTTATACTTTCATTAACTTGATTGGCAATAATTGAAGATATCTCTATTTTATAAGTTTCTTTTTGTTGTTTCGATTCATAATTGTTATAAGCCACATAAGAAGAAAAGATTGTAGAAAACAATAGAGTAATCGCAGCTACCCTGCCAGGCGTAGTAAGTTTGTCTGTACCCTCTTTAGTCGAATCCCAAGTGCCACCAACAATTGCACCAAGACCAGTAATTACCAAAAATACTATGGGTAAAAAATCTAACACTAAACTCTCCTATAAACTAACGCCTCATTAATAGGCTAAAAATAGTTGGTTAAAATAAGGGAGGCAAGAGCAAAAACCAACTGTTTTTTGTCCTGCTTTAATGACTTGTTAGGTGTACTTACACGTTTTGCGTATACGGCTTTATACCAATTAATTCTGAAACACCTGATCCCGAGTTTAAAGAAACTTTGATTGAGGATACAAATGCATCCAATGATAAAGCTTCAAATTGAACAGTAAATTTTGCAACACATTCGCGGTCATTTGACACAGAGACTAATACAGCCATATGACCAGCAGAATCGAAGCAATGGAATTTAAGCTCACAATGACCATAAGTTGAGTCAGCGTCACCAACTTCAAAGGTTACTTCATCTGAGTTAGATTTAGTAAAAACTGATAATTGTTCAGCTAGTTTTTCCAACATTTGAGCATTTATATATTGCTCCGTTTCTCCAGCGAAAGTTTCATTGCACGCCTTTACCCATATTTTCGAAGGGTCATTCCGTAAAAACTCGATCTCTAATCTGGGCTGCATCTGCTTGTACACCTAACGCCTTAATAAACGGCGAAAAATAGCAGGCTAAACTAAGCGAAGCATGAGCGCAAGCCTGCTGTTTTGCGTCCACTGTTTAATTAACTTGTTAGTTTTCGTTATACCAATTTTCCCAAATTTTAGGAGCGGGGTATTTCAATTTATATGCTTGAATATCGTCTTTACTTGCGTACTTTAAATAAACGCCAATATAATCGATTAGATACTCTTCACCTGTTCCCATTCGCCAAAATATATTGCTAGGTTCATATTCAGGGAATTTTTCCCAAGGAGGTAAAGGAGGATTCGCTTTGAGTTCACTTTCAAACCTTTGCTGAAGCATGGCTTCCCAATCCTTTTTGTGCTTTAGATAGGCTTCCCAATCTTCAGCCGAAACTCCTTCAGGTGCTCCTATTTCATTTGAAGCCATAGTTGTCCCTGCAATCATAAACAAACTTAAAAATATAAAACGAATCATCATAAGAAAACTAACGCCGTAAATAAACGGCAAAAATTAGTTGGCTATAATTTGTGAGGTACGAACAAAGCCAACTGATTTTTGTCCGCCCTTTTTAATTTGCTTTGTTATATGCCCGATTACACCCCGAGATTTCTAAAAATTACCCGAGCTAACATCAATACAACAGTATAAATGAGAACTAATGTAACAAGCATTCCCAATAACCCCAAAAACACGACGTTCGTGGGTAATTCTCTCAGTGGCTGGTTTACATCTACGTTTAATACACCACCCACATAGTGAACTAAAGACACAAACAGGAATGTGGAAATAAACACTAGAAGTGTATAAACGAAATAACGAACAACTTTTCCTTTTGGGTCCGGAGCAGAATCAAATCTATAATCGAATTTATTCAAATGAAACTCCAAGTTTGTTCAGGGCATATAACGCCTCAAGTAGAAGCAACTTTTAAGCTGGCTAAAATTAGGAGCGCAGCGACGGGAGCCAGCTTAAAATTGTCCTGTTGACTTGGCTTGTTATGTTTATTGATTAAAGTACTCTTTTAATTTCTTGTAACTAACTATACGTGAATCTATATAGCCTATTGTACAATTCCTAACTGGTACTGACTCAATTTTATAAAATTCACTCGGTAATTCTATAATCGTAGATAAGCGAGGATCCTTTGTTTCTAGACTGATAGTCAAATTTTCTCTGTTTCGACCATAAAGTTTCCAAAACGATCTACCTATTACTGATTGCTTATATTTGCCATCTCCAGTCTTTTTTAAAAATAAAAGGTGGTAACCATGAATATCATATAAGGCACTACTAACAGTGCTTAAATGCCAACTTACATTAATTTCATTAGAACTTTGAGAGCCTTTTAATAAATCAACTATTATTACCTTTGTCGTCCCATGACCATCATCGACTACTTCAATATTCTTAATTTTTACTAAAGCAACTATTTCAGAACCATCAACTAAACTTTCCCAAGTTACAGGTCCAATTTTTGCATGTAAAGCGGCTGGATAAAATAAGAATAAGAATATAATTAACCTAGTAGACACTTCCCCCTCCATAGAAACATAACGCCCCAATAAGGGGCTAAAAATTGTTGGCTAAAATAAGCGACGCAGGAGCAAAAGCCAACTGTTTTTAGTCCTGCTTAATTGGCTTGTTAGAGCTAATTTTATCCGATAGTTGCCCAAGCAATTGCCCTAATAAAGGTTTAGTCGAATTTGACACACCATGAAATGATTTAATTAAATTCAATTTAACAGATTTATCTAGTGAATACCTTACTGTGTATTCATTTATAACTTTGAAGCTTTCTCCAAACTGCTGTATCAGAGAAGACCATTCTGAATTTTCGGCATCAATCAAGTTCTTAACATCGTAAATTGTTAGCTCGATATAATCATTTGGCTCATTATTTTTTGGTTGGATATTAACAGTTCGTTGAAGCTTAGTTATAACCAAATCAGTTTTATTTAGTTCAGGATAAAACGAAATGAGTTTTGTGATGGCATCCTTTTGAACTTTATCACTTTCATAAAATTTATCGGGTTCGAAAGCATAGCTATTAAACCCACTTAAAAATAACACCAATAGAAAAAGCTTATGCATAAGTTCCCTTTAGCTCTAACGCCTCGCTCACTAGAATTTTGGGAGCGAAGCGAGTAAAATTTCTGTGTGTAGTGACTTGTTATATGCTATTTCACTATTTTTCAACTTCACATTTTTCAGGGTGATGTTGTTGCTGAAATGAATTACATGATGTTTTTATACCTAACTCTTTTGAAAATTTCCCTGTTAAGAAAAAGATACATACAAATGCAATAAAACCAAAAAGAAAGTTCCTTAAGTTTCGTGCTTTTTCGATTAAATTTGATTCTTTAAATTTTAATTGCATTAGATTTTTGAGTGTAAATATAAAAATGGCCCCTAAGAGAATCATTATAATTAGACCATAAAAACTCATATACCTCCTAGCATATAACGCCAAGGTAATGGGCAACTTTGTGGCGAAGCCACGCTTAAAGTTGTCCAGCCGCAGGCGATCATTGACCGTTTTGTTATGTTCATTTCATGGCACTTAGCTTGGTTAAGAGGATAGCCACGATGATACCTGGCAAAATAAGTGCGCCGATATTCCACCAGCCCATGATAAGTAGCAATGGCTGGTTGACCACAGTGAGCGTGATATATGTGTAAGCCCCCCATTTGCAGTTTTGCCAGATACCAAATGCTGCGGCTCCAGTTATAAGCGCCGCAATTACGAGCGTGACTTGATAGACAACACCAAAACTTGCGGCAATTTCACTTGGTGCAATTGCCAAAGAAGATACACAGCCAAATGCCAGAAATAGACTGACGACAGTTAATAGCTTTCCTCTTTTGGACGATTCCATTTCCACGGCTAATTCTTCAGACATGCGATTCCTTTTTGAACATAACGCACGCGTAATAGGCGCGAGCTTGCGAGCGTCCTAATTGACGCGCTTGTTATACGTTTATGAATCACGCTTTTCAATTGCCTCTAAAGCACCAGACGGTAGTGCATCGTAAAGTGCTTTTACTTCATTCGGGCGCGTAATTCTGTCATGCACAATTAAGTTAATTAGTTTAAAAAGTGAATGGGCTATTTCAGGACTATCGTCTAAATCTATTTCGCCCGGATGAACCGCGTTGTTACCTACAACGCGACAAATATCTAGAGATTGCTGAATTAGCGGTGGTAGACCTTGTTTAACTAGTTCAGCAATATCTGCATTAATGTTTTTACCTGCTTGCCCAAACTCAATCATCAACTGTTGAAGGCAAAGCCTAAGCAAAGCTGCTGCACCCTTAGGTGATACACCAACGACATCTCTAGCTTCTATAAATATTTTTTTGCAGCTATCCGGCATGTCTGATGCAGGTAACTCCACAGATCCTGTGCTAGGAATAAGCATGCGCTGCTCATTCCAATATGCAACCTCGTTACAATGAGCACACCTGCTAATGCTTAAATCAGTGTCAAAGCTCGTTTGCCATAAAGCATAATAGCAATCAGCCCAAGACTGACGGGCATATACACCGCAATAAGGGCAATTGAATTCTTCTTTTTTATACTCTGGTGAATAATGTGTCATAACTTCCCTTTATGTATAACGCCTGCATTTGCGGCGGTTTTGTAGTGAGGCACGAGCGGAAAAACCGTCCAAGCCACGCAGTGGCTGATGCAACATGCACTTGTTATACGATTGCATCAAGGCTCTCGACAACACTACTAATTTTTGTGGGTTTACCATTTATGCACGCTTCACCTTTTGTAGGGTAAAGCCTTACCTCGTATTCTTTTCCACCATCGGGGTAACGGGCAAGCATTAAAGTAATTGAATCAGTAGACTCTGTAGCTGATCTTAAATCCCAAATGTTTCCAATAAGATCGAGTACTTTGGTATGTGATTCCGTATCTATTAGCACTGGCGCATAAATCCAATGAGACATTCTCATTTCATGAGGAATTGTCTCTAGTTTAAATTTTCCTTTGTGAAAGGATTGCTCAGTGTTCATTCATATTTACCGTATAACGCCTTAATAAACGGCGAAAAATAGTAGGCTAAAATAAGCGACGAAGGAGCGCAAGCCTACTGTTTTGCGTCCACGGTTTAATTAATTTGTTATATTGCAAATGCACTAAGCATAATTAAAGCAACGATTACAAAAGCTATAATAAAGTATTTACCTAGCCCTTGAACCAATTTCATTTCTTGCTGATAAGTTACCTTTGCCTTGTTTACTTCACTCTCGTTCTTGCCAAAACAATACGGACACTCTTCAAAGTCTTCTGACACAGGCAAACCACATTTGATACATTGCCTAGCAGCTCTAGCTCGAAGGCTAGGTTCTCCTAGCAGAAAGCTAACTTCGTTTGATTCAGTAACCCCTGAATACCCAACATCTTTACTTAACCTTTGCCTCGATGTATTTAATTGAGCTGCTTTATATTCATTATCCAGCTTTATTTTTTCGGCATTACTCAGTAATAGCTCTTGCGGCAGCTCAAAATCACAAAATTCACAATGCGATAATCTTCGATTGAAAATAGCCTTATCGCAATTTGGACATTTATACTTCATATTTGATTGCAATATAACGCTTTACTAAGGGGAAATTACAAGGACGCGCTTTTTGCGTTTCTTTGCAAAAATCGTGAACGCAGTAATTTTCCCACTTTAGTAACTTGTTAGGGAACATTACTCGTACCAACTTGACGTATCTACATTTAGCGATTTAACATCAATTGAGCTACCCAGTGGTGCTTGAAAAACGACATTTAGAGAAGCTTGAATAGGGAAAGACTCGGAAATCGAAGCCCCATCATCTCGGCGTCTATCTGATGCTGAACCATATAAGAGTTCACATTCAACAGTACCTTTAACATCCAACTGTAACGAGCTAGCCCCAATTTTAATAACTCGGGACTCTTCCGAATATATATCATCAATGTGCTGATGTGTTGATAACTCCATCACTTCTTCGACTGATTCCATAAGTACTTTTTCAACTAGGCTCCGATCTACATCTTCAACAATGGCATCAATAACATTGCTTCTAATTTCTGTAATTTTATCTACAAACGAAACAGTTGTGTTAAGGCATTCATTTGCAAGCCGATACACCTCACTCGTGCTTATATCAAAAGTATGTAATTCAATGTGCGTATAACTATTTAATAAGTCGATAATACCAAGCAGCTCTTTAGAAACTTCGTCAACATCATCTATTCCTAACTTACTTTTTATATAGAAATCAGAGAGCCCTCCCTGAATGGCATACTTTATTCGTTGCTTTCGAGTGAATCCATTTCTTGAGGTTGGATCTGGCTTAAACCAAGCGCAAGCTTTAATTTCATCATTAGGTGCTAATCGATGCAACACATGGCGTATAAGTTCCCTCAATGCATAACCAAAGTTGTTGAATTGTAGTGGGTTAGGAACCAATAAATTCGTAAATGCAGCATTCAATAATTCTTTCTCAAATCCATCTGTGAGAATTTTAGAAATTTCTATTTGATATTTGGATTGAAGACCTTCCATTATGTTCCCTAACGCCCTGTTAATGGGCAAAATATAGTTGGTTAGAGTAAGCGACGAAGGAGCAAAAGCCAACAGTATTTTGTCCTTGTTTAACAGTTTGTTAGCTGTAAATTACATTAGTTATTGCATGCCTGCCATTTTATATAAGAAATATGCAAAGCCAGAAAATGCTAGAGCGCCAACAACGACCATGATTGTTAGTGTTTTTGATTTTGTCATTGAATCTACAAGTGCAACTTCGGTTTGCATCCGAATAAGATCTAGATTGTCATTTGATTCTTTTAACTGAGGCTTACCACTTTTCTGTTCCATGAAAATATACTCCATTAGTTGATATGATTCTTGTACTGCTAACGCCCGCATAATGGGCTGATAATAGTTTGCTAAAATGTGTAGCGAAGCGGAACCGAGCAAACTGTTAGTAGTCCCATGCTTAATGCGCTTGTTAGGTAACTTTGACATATACCCAATTTGAAGGTTTTATTGCATGCATGAACATGCACTTCCAATTGTTATAGTTAGCACCACAATTTAATTCAGTATTTTCATTTTCAAGTATTTCGAACTCAAATAATTTTGATTTACACCAATCTATTTTCACTGAAATAGTGTGTTTACCTTTAGACAATTCGAAATGCTTAGTTTCACCCGAGGCAATATCTCCGATATTGCAGCCATCTATGATAACAGAGTATTTTCTAAGGTAGTTTGTAGGTTCAATTCCACGCGTTAATGTTAAACAATTAGTAGGACGTGATTTATCTTCAACTAGTGCATCCTTATGCTTCTTAATTTTATTTCCAAAATAGATCCCTATCGTAATCCATAAGGATAAAATAATAATTAGAGGAATAAACGCTTTGATTAACTCCATACCTTCCCTAGTTACCTAACGCCCAATTAACAGGCAAAAAATTGTTGGCTAAAATAGGTGAACGTAGTGAACAAAAAGCCAACTGTTTTTTGTCCTTGTTTAATTTCTTGTTATGTTTTACTTTGCACCATATGTATTTAGCATTTTATAGAAATCTTCTTGATACTCATAAAAGCTATCATCTAACTCTCCAAGTGCATCCATTTTTTTATCTTCGTTAATTTCCAGTAATGTTTGCCTATCATCCCGAGTTAGAGGTAATGAACCAGAAAAAGCAATTTCTATGGCTTGCTTGAGCAATTCAGCGGTTTTAGTTGCTCCAATTTTGTTAAGTGATTCAACTGCTATATCAGCATTATCACCAGCTGAATTCCAAAAGTATTGATGAAACCCGCCATTGTTTACTTCTGCTTCTAACCACCAAATAGCAAATATAGCTTTTTCTTTTTCACTAAGAGCATCAATGCCAACCAGTTGATATTTTGCTTCAACTGCATCATAAGATTCAGGATATTCCTTAGCCATTGTGACTCCTGTCATTAATAACACCATGAATATAAATTTACGCATAATTTCCGTAAAACATAACGCCTCAATCAGAGGCAAAAATCAGTTGGTTAAAATTAGCGACGCAGGAGCAAAACCAACTGTTTTTTGTCCTGCTGAATTGACTTGTTATATGCCGATTTAACTCTGATTTATTTTTGAGGTTAAAACATGATCTTGCCAAGAACCAGCTATTTTTAAATAAGACTTTGCCAATCCTTCTTTTTGAAACCCTAGTTTCTCTAATAACTTGGCAGAACGAATATTTGATGGAATATAATTAGCCATTACTCTATGTAAATTGTATTCAGTAAATACGTACTGTATTGATGCTTGGAGCATTTCAAACATTAAACCTGTTCCTTGTTTTTTCTCAGAGATTGAATAGCCAAGATTGCAAGCTTGAAACGCACCATGAACTATATTCGAAAATGTACATAAACAAATAATTTCAGATTTACTTTTATCGAAAGCAACAAGAGAAATTGAAGAGCCTAATTGAAAATTTTCATAGTTTAACTCTACACGTTTTTTAGTTTCTTCAAAACCAAAGTATTCTTTGACTCTTGTTGGCTCCCACGGAGATAAATGACTACGATTATCATTTTCATATTTGATGAGTAACTCAAAATCGTCGGGGTTTAAAACTGAAATAATTAAGTTTTCAGTTTCTAACTCAGGAATCAATTTCAACGCCAATATCTCCTAGGCATATAACGCCCCAATAAGGGGCTAAAAATTGTTTGCTAAAATGTGTAGCGTAGCGAAACCGAGCAAACTGTTTTTAGTCCCGCTTAATTGGCTTGTTATATGTACGTCACTCATTTTATTGGGTTTTTATTTAATCGTAGTTTTGTTTTAACTACAAGAATTAATGTAGGAAGTTGTAATACCAAGAATGAAAACCCTAAGCCTTTGACTGAAAATTCAGCTGCCTCAGTAAAAATCAGAACCATTGATAAAACAAGCCAAATTATAAAGAAAAATAAGCCATAACGGATCAATGATTTGAATACTATTTGATTATCTGGCGACATACTTTCCTGTACACATAACAATTTTGTCTACGACATTTGTCGGTTTATAAAACGACAAATGTCCATATATTACAATGCATTTATCTTAGCCCTCAAATAAATACCTGTAAACAATTAGTTAGCTTCACTCATGTTTTATAAATGGCGAAATACACCGAAATGGTGGAGATCAGTAATATTGGACAAAACAACAGGCACTGTCTATATATACAGTTAACTTTTGCTGGAGATTCATAACATGAAATCACCTTTTTTAACTATGATAGCCGAACAAATGTATCTAAAGCGTTATGCTAAAAGTACCGTTAAAGCGTATTTATACTGGATAGCTTCGTTTATTCGTTTTAACTCTATGAGGCACCCTACAACGATGGGAGATAATGAGGTCGAACTTTTTTTAAATCATTTAGTCAACCAACAAAATGTTGCTCCTAATACTCAAACACAAGCCTTAAATGCGTTGAGCTTTTTATTTAAAGAAGTGATTAAAAAGCCACTCTCATTATCATTAGGTTTTATTAAGAGCAAACGAGCAACTAAACTACCGGTAGTTTTAACGCAGCAGGAAATAAATAATTTTTTTAAAGTGTGCTCTGCAAAGCATTATTTACCCTGTGGATTACTTTATGGCAGTGGTATGCGATTAATGGAGGTACTGCGTTTACGAGTACACGATATTGACTTTGACTATAACTGCATTCGAATTTGGGATGGCAAAGGAGGTAAAAACCGAGTAGTAACGCTTGCAGTAGAGCTCATACCGCAATTACGTTCTCAAATACAATTAGTTGATAGTTACCTGCAATTAGACCTGAAAAACCCCTTATATAGTGGTGCTTACATGCCGCATTTGTTACGTAAGAAATATCCAAACCATAACAGACAGTTAGGTTGGCAATATTTATTTCCATCACATAAATTAAGTCTTGATCCCGAGAATAAGCAGCTGAGACGTCATCATATTGATGAAAAGCAATTACAACGCGCTGTTAAACAGGCTGCTAACGATGCAAAAATTAGGAAACACGTTACACCACATACCTTACGCCATTCATTTGCAACGCACCTATTGCAAAGTGGCGCTGATATTCGCACGGTTCAGGCACAATTAGGCCATAGTGATGTGCGAACAACACAAATATATACTCATGTTTTACAACAAGGAGCCAATGGTGTTGTAAGCCCATTTTCGAGATTATAAAACCAGCAAAAGTTTTTAATTATGTGTCACTCGTTAAAGTACGGCTTACACAAAAATACCACCGATAATGTATGAAGCCGATTCTTACACAATAAATTTCACTGCGAATTAATATCTCAGCTTTTACCTTTAACCTCGAACCTTTTCCCTTTAACCTTTTCCCTAAAACAAAAAAGCCGCTGTTCATTACAAACAGCGGCTTTCTTTCTAAAGCTTATAGCTAAAAACTGACAGCTAGTACTTTAAGCTTTACCAATCACTTCAAGTCCACCCATGTATGGGCGTAATACTTCTGGTACTACTACAGAGCCGTCGGCTTGTTGGTAGTTTTCTAGTATAGCTACAAGTGTACGGCCAACCGCTAAACCTGAGCCGTTTAGTGTGTGTAACAGCTCTGGTTTTTTAGCGCCTTCACGACGAAAACGTGCTTGCATACGGCGTGCTTGGAAATCGACCATGTTTGAACATGATGAAATTTCGCGGTACGTGTCTTGCGCCGGTAACCATACTTCTAAATCGTATGTTTTTGCTGCGCCAAAGCCCATGTCGCCCATACATAAAATTACTTTACGGTATGGTAATTCCAGCGCTTGAAGTATTTGCTCAGCATGGCCTGTTAGCTCTTCGAGTGCTTGCATTGAATCTTCTGGTTTTACAAGTTGTACTAGTTCTACTTTATCAAACTGGTGCTGACGGATTAAACCGCGTGTATCGCGACCGTAGCTGCCTGCTTCACTTCTAAAACATGGCGTGTGCGCTGTTAAGCGAATTGGTAAATCGCTTTCTTCGTAAATTTCATCACGTGCGCTGTTTGTAAGCGGTACTTCTGCCGTAGGAATAAGGCTAAAGCCAGCTTGCTGCTCGCCATCATCGTTCACTAGACCTAACGTGTGGAATAAATCGCCGGCAAACTTAGGTAATTGGCTAGTACCGTAAAGGCTTGCGCTATTAACTAAGTACGGTACATACATTTCTGTGTAGCCGTTAGTGTCTGTGTGGGTGTCTAGCATGTATTGGGTAAGTGCACGGTGCATACGTGCTACTTGGCCGCGCATTACTGTAAAACGTGCGCCACTAATTTTAACGCCCATTTCAAAATCTAGGCCGTTTAGGTCTTGCCCTACATCAACGTGGTCTTTAACTTCAAAATCGTACTTTTTAGGGGTGCCCCACGTTAAAATTTCTACATTGTCGTCTTCGTCAGCGCCTTCTGGTACCGACTCGTCAGGTAAGTTTGGAATTGCTAAGGCAATTTGTTTAATTGCTTCTAACACTTCATCTTGCTCAGCTTTAGCCGCATCTAATTCGCTGCCTAAGTTAGCAACTGCGTCTAGCAATGGCTGTGCGTCTTCGCCTTTTGCTTTTGCTTGACCAATGGCTTTAGCACTGGCGTTACGTTGACTTTGAAGTTCTTGCGTTTTTACTTGTAATGTTTTGCGTTTTTCTTCAAGTTCAGTCACTACCGCTACATCTAGTTCATAACCACGTGCGGCTAAACGTGCTGCAGTTTGTTCGACATCTTGACGTAAATATTTAGAATCTAACATGTTAGTTTTTTAACCTTTTTGCATTACTAGCTGAAGGCCCAGCCAAGCCATAAAAATACACACCATCACGTTTAAGATGATATTGAGGGCCATTTTAATAAAGTGACCTTGTTGTAATAACAACAACGAATCCATTGAGAATGTTGAAAAGGTGGTTAACGCACCTAAAAAGCCAATTCCGATGAGGGTTTTAGCGGGACTAACGGCAATAACTTGTTTATCTATTAAACCGTACAAAATGCCCATCAACAATGAACCCAGAATATTAACCGTCAACGTGCCAAAAGGGAATCCCCTACCGAGGAGTTTTAGCATGGTTTCGCTAATAAAAAACCGTAAACAGGCTCCTGAGGCTCCGCCAAAGGCTATCATCATGTAAAGTTTAATCATGCTCATAACGTTTTACTGGGCTTTGTGCGTCGCGCTCTTTTAAATAATCGAGCTTTTGTTTAATTTTTTGCTCAAGTCCACGATCACTTGGCTGGTAGTATTGTTTGCCATCCATTTCTGGCGGTAGGTATTTTTCGCCAGCAGCAAATGCGCCTTCTTCGTTATGCGCATAACGATACTCTGCGCCATACCCTAAATCTTTCATCAGATTAGTGGGGGCATTACGTAAATGCTCTGGTACCGGGTAGCTTGGCTGATTTTTAGCATCATCTTTAGCTTGGTTAAACGCCATATAAACCGCATTACTTTTAGGTGCGCTGGCTAAATACAAGGTGGCCTGTGCAATTGCACGCTCGCCTTCACTGGGGCCAACACGCTGAAAAATATCCCATGCGTTTAAAGCCACTTCCATAGCCCGCGGATCGGCGTTACCAATGTCTTCGGTGGCAATCGCTAATAAGCGCCTTGCAACATACAGCGGGTCGCCGCCACCGGCTAAAATACGGCAGTACCAATAAAGCGCACCATCGGGTGAACTGCCTCGAACTGATTTATGAAACGCCGAAATTAAATCGTAAAATTCATCGCCGCCTTTATCGTATTTGGCTAAATGCGTGGGCAGTACTTGGCTGAGTACCTGTTCGTCAACATGAAATTGGCCGTTTTGCTCAGTGGTTAAATCGACTGCTTGCTCGAGTAAATTAAGCACTTTACGAGCATCGCCACCACTTGCTTGGCATAGCGCCTGTTTGGCGTTATCTGCAATCACGATTTGCTTTTGGCTAAGTTGTTCGTCTTGTTTGAGTGCGCGCTCTATTACTGTGTATAAATCGCTTTCCTGCAAGGATTTTAATACATACACCCTTGCGCGAGATAAAATCGCATTATTAAGCGCAAACGAGGGGTTTTCGGTGGTGGCGCCTACAAATATAAAAGTGCCATCTTCAATATGCGGTAAAAACGCATCTTGCTGAGATTTATTAAAGCGGTGTACTTCATCAACAAACATTAGAGTACGCTGGCCGCGGCTTTGTAAGTTATCGCGCGCTTGGGTTACGCTATCGCGTATATCTTTTACGCCCGCCGTTACTGCCGACATTTGAATTAGTTCAGCATCGGCATGATTGGCAATAATTTGCGCCAGCGTAGTTTTACCCACCCCTGGGGGGCCCCATAAAATTAAACTATGGCAACGCCCTGCAACAATAGCTTGATGCAGCGGCTTGTCGCTACTTAGTAAATGCTGCTGCCCTATGTAATCGTTAAGCGATAAAGGGCGCATACGCGCAGCGAGTGGACGTACATCGGGCCCAAAGTTAAAACCTAAATTACTCACCGTTACTCTGATCGTCTATTTCTACACCCGCTGGCGGGGTAAATTCAAAAGTTGTTTTATCAAGCTCAGTATTAACCTGTGCATTGCTAAATGTAAACGCAGATAGCTGGCCTGAGTTATCTTTAACCACCAGTTTTGCAAGCCCCTGCTCGTTATCAGCAAAAGTAATATCAAGCTGCTCTACTTGGCTTTCAACGCCTTTATTTGGGGTAATGCTAAAGCCTAAGTTAGTAGCGAGCACGCTGTATTTTTCCCATTGCGCAGGGTCTTTAGAGGTGAGCAATATAAACGGTGTAGAGTCAATTAAACCGCTGGTTTTCATAATGGTTACTTGCTCAGCAAAGCTATCAAAGTAATAGGTTTTATCGCCGTTTGACACAAATAAAGTGTCGTCTGGGTTAGTTTGCTGCCAGCGAATCATCAATGGCTGTTGCAGCGCAATATTGCCTTGGCCTTGCATTACCAGTTGGCCTTCACCGTCGGTTACGTTTTGTTTAAATTGTGCTTTAAAGCTTTTTAACGTTGATAACTTATCTTGTAATGCTTGGCTGTCGTCAGCAAAGCTGGGCATAGCCACTAAACTGCCTAATACTAATAATAAACTACTTAATTTTTTCATTAATTTGCTCCATTAGGTACTAATACATCGCGTGCGCCGTTATGTCCTGGTGCACTCACGATACCTGATGTTTCCATTTGTTCTACTAAACGTGCAGCACGGTTATAGCCTACACGTAATTTGCGTTGCACTGATGATACCGACACTTTTCCGGTTTCTATTACAAAGGCGACCGCTTCGTCGTATAACGGATCTGACTCTTCATCGCCATTCTCGCTGGCTTCCCCTGGTAATAAAATATCTTCAGTGGCATCACCATTTAAAATTTCGTCTATGTAATTTGGTTTAGCACGGGCTTTCCAATCGTTTACCACGGCATGTACTTCATGGTCGTCTACAAACGCGCCATGTACACGCTCTGGTACACTGGTGCCTGGCGGTAAATAAAGCATGTCACCCATGCCTAACAAGTTTTCAGCGCCTTGTTGATCAAGTATGGTGCGCGAATCTATTTTACTTGATACCTGAAACGCCATACGTGTAGGTATGTTCGCTTTTATTAAACCGGTTATTACATCAACCGACGGACGCTGTGTTGCCAAAATTAAATGAATACCAGCAGCACGCGCTTTTTGCGCTATACGGGCAATTAACTCTTCAACTTTTTTACCTACAATCATCATCATGTCGGCAAATTCGTCAATAACCACCACAATGCTAGGTAATTTGTCTAGCTCATCTGGGCCCTCTTTCATGCCATCGGTGTCTTTAAATAATGGATCCATAATTGGGTAGCCCGCTTCTTTGGCTTCCACTACTTTTTGGTTGTACCCTTTTAAGTTACGCACACCTAAAGCCGACATCAACTTATAACGGCGTTCCATTTCACCTACACACCAACGCAGCGCGTTAGCGGCTTCTTTCATGTCGGTTACAACTTCACACAATAAATGCGGAATACCTTCGTAAACAGAAAGCTCAAGCATTTTCGGGTCAATCATGATCATGCGAACATCTTCTGGGCCCGATTTATACAGTAAGCTTAATATCATTACATTAACGCCCACTGACTTACCTGAACCCGTTGTACCGGCAACTAATAAATGTGGCATTTTACCTAGGTCAGCACACACAGGTTGCCCTGCAATATCTTTACCAAGCACCATGGTTAATGGCGATGGGTTTTGCTCAAACTTAGGTGCGTTTATCACTTCTGATAAACGTACAATTTCACGGTATTTATTAGGCAGCTCAATACCGATATAGGTTTTACCCGGAATAACTTCAACCACGCGCACACTAATTGCCGATAGCGAGCGCGCTAAATCTTTTGACAGCCCAGTAATTTTAGACACCTTAATACCCGGTGCTAAATCAAGCTCAAAACGGGTCACAACAGGCCCTGGATAAACCCCAACCACGGTAGCTTGTACGTTAAAATCGAGTAGTTTTGTTTCTACAAGGCGCGATACGCTATCTAGCTCTTCTTGTGAAATTGGGTTTTTTGCTTTGTCGGGTCTGTCGAGTAAATCTAATGATGGCAATGGCCCCGGAGGTGGCTCTTGCTCTAATAATTGCTCAAACTTCTCTTTGGCAGTTGGCGGCGGTTGAAACCCTGATTTTGGCTTGTTAATTGGCCTTGCTGGTGAAACCACGGTTGTAGCTGGTTTTTCAGGTTCAACCACTGGGCTTTGGTCCAGCGCATTAAGCGCCGCTTCTGTGTCCATAGGTTCATCGTCTATGGCGCTAAAACTAATTTCTTGATCGAGTATTTGGTCAAGCTCGTCAAACGGCATAAACTCGTCGTCTTGCGGCGCGTTTACTTTAGTTGTTGGTTTATCGATTGCTTTTGGTTTGTCTGCTTTTTTATTAGCAAGTTCAGGTTCTTGTTGTCGTGTATCGTCTTCAAAATAGGCATCGGGTTGCTCGTCTTGTACTTTACCTGCAATGTGCTCGCGCTGCATCCAACCTCGAGCATAGGTGACCAAAAAGCGGTATAACCTAACTATTAAGTCACCTAAATAATCAACAAATTGTACCCACGACACACCTGTTAATAGCGTTAACCCTGCAAAAAAGAAACACAGCAGTAAAATAGAGGTACCGGTAAAATTAAACGCTGGCATCATCGCCGATGCAATCACATCGCCCACCACCCCACCGGATGAAAAATTATAAATATCATCAAAATTAATACTGCTAATAGCGGTTGCTGAGGTGATAAACAGCGCAAAGCCAATAATGCGTAATCCAAGTGTGGTGTAATCGAGTTGTAAAATACGGTGTGGCTGCTTAAACACCAAGTAACCTAGCAGCTGAATAGCCGCTGGCACAAAATAGGCAAGCCAGCCAAATGTAAGGAGTAAAATATCGGCCACCCACGCGCCCGCTGTACCCGTAATATTTTGTACATTGGTAAATTCACCCGTTTGCGACCAAGCAGGATCGGCTGGGTGAAAACTAATTAAAGCACATAAAATAAATACCGCTGCAAAGGTGCTGACGATGAGCCCCGTTTCTAATAGTCTTTGTACACCGTTTAGGCGCATAATTACCTATCCCTCATTATTATTTTTTACACTCACTTGGCAATAGAATACCTTAGCAGGAAATGTATTTTGATGCACTTTATCTTAACCATGATGGCCTGATTATGAACAAGTTTTTATTATTTAGTCGTACACTCATTAAAAAAGCAAAGTTGGCTGCAACGATAAAAGTATATTAAAGGCTGTTACTCTATCATTAAGCAACAAAGGGACGAATAACAACGCCTTCTTCACCTTTTACTTCTTCCATCACTACGTAGGTACGACTTTCACTCACATTGGGCAGCTTTAATAATATATCACCGAGTACGCCTCGGTATTCTGACATATCGTTAACCCGGGTTTTTAATAAAAAGTCGAAATTACCCGAAACCAAATGACATTCTATAATTTCTTCGTGCTTTCTAACAGCAGCACTAAACTCTTCAAACACGTCGGGCGATGTTTTAGTAATGGTTACTTCCACATACACAGAAAGCCCTTGACCAAGTTTGGCAGGATCCACCACGGCTTTGTAGCCTAAAATATACCCTTCTCGTTCAAGCTTTTTCACTCGCTCTAGACAGGGCGTGGCGCTTAGGCCTACTCGTCGGGCCAGTTCAACATTTGACAGGCGGCCATCAAGTTGTAATTCGACTAAAATTTTCCGATCAATACGGTCTAATAAGTTATGCATGGCTTTTTAGTTTTTTATTCTAATAAAGTTAATTTTACAGATACTAACACTACAAAGGACTTAAAAAAAGGTGAGACACACTACCCAAGCATGAATATAATAGTGGAAAATTTTTATCCCGTTCTAACAAGGCAAAATTATGATTATTGGTGTACCTAAAGAAATTAAAAACCACGAGTACCGTGTAGGTATGGTTCCTGCGAGTGTTCGCGAACTTGTAAATCACGGCCACCAAGTGATTGTTGAAACTAACGCTGGTATGGGCATTGGTTTTACAAATGATGATTATGTTCAAGCAGGCGCTGAAATTTTAGAAACAGCTGCTGACGTTTTTGCAAAAGCAGAAATGATCATCAAGGTAAAAGAGCCACAAGCTGTTGAGCGTGCAATGTTACGTGAAGACCAAATTCTTTTCACTTACCTTCACCTTGCACCGGATCTTCCACAAACTGAAGACCTTGTTAAAAGTAAAGCAATCTGTATTGCGTATGAAACAGTAACTGATTCACGCGGTGGTTTACCACTTTTAGCACCAATGAGTGAAGTTGCTGGTCGTATGTCTATTCAAGCAGGTGCACAAGCGCTAGAAAAAGCTAACCACGGTCGTGGTATGTTACTAGGTGGTGTACCAGGTGTTGAACCAGCTAAAGTAGTTGTTATTGGCGGCGGCATGGTTGGTCGTAGCGCTGCACAAATGGCCGTTGGCCTAGGTGCTGAGGTTGTAGTACTTGACCGCAACATCGACGTATTACGTGCACTAGACGCACAGTTTGGTAACAAAGTTAAAGCTATTTACTCAACAGCTGACGCACTTGAAAAGCACGTATTAGAAGCTGACCTAGTAATTGGTGGCGTGCTTATCCCAGGTGCTGCTGCACCTAAACTAGTGACTGCTGAACACATTAAAGCAATGAAGCCAGGTGCTGCTATTGTTGATGTTGCGATTGACCAAGGTGGTTGTATTGCAACCTCTAAAGCAACTACGCACGCTGATCCTACTTTCATCGTTGATGAAGTTGTTCACTACTGTGTTGCTAACATGCCTGGTGCTGTTCCACGTACATCGACGTTTGCACTTAATAATGCAACATTACCGTTCATCATTAACCTTGCAAACAAAGGTTACAAAAAAGCACTACTAGATGACGCTCACTTCTTAAAAGGCTTAAACGTAATTAAAGGCCAAGTAACATACAAAGAAGTAGCTGAAGCGTTCAACATGGAATATGTTGACCCACGCACTGCAGTAGAAAACGCGTAACTATTATTGTTACCGCTTATACCTAAGCCATAATTTAGGTATAAGCATTAAAAAAGCAGCTAATTAGCTGCTTTTTTTGTATCTAAATTTTAGGGTCTGTGGTCAACAGACCCTAATGTTATATAAATCGTTTAATAATAAAGTCGACTTTTACGCGCTTAGCTTGACCAAGCAGTTTTTTCACTGGCTGCGGGTAATCGCTCATAGTTTCTAAATCATCAGGGCCGGTTAAACGACGACAATGCTTTAAAATTTCTTGGCGTTCATTATCAATGTCCCGCATTATCGTTTGCTCAGGGTCTTCTATCAGAATACCATTTTCGATATCTAGCCCCCATGCACGCGGATTTAAATTATGCCCGCTAAGTAAATGCACTTTACGGTCACAACAAATTCCTTTTAAATGAAACGAGTTACTCTCGTGTTTCCACAGGTAAACGTTTAAGTTGCCATTATCTATGTGGCGTTTTTGCGATTTTACAAATTTATGCAAAATAGTTTCGTATAAATACGGTAATGCACCAATTTTACTAAACGGCTCGCTAGGTGGCAGGTAAAAATCGTTTGCGGTTTTATCGCCCACCACAATAGTGACTTGTTTACCTTGCTTTAATAAGCGACGTAAAGAGCGCATTAATGGCGCCGGAAAATTAAAATACGGCGTGTATAACACCAACTCTTGCTCGGTAGTATCAAACAGCGCTTTGATTAAGCGATTAAGTTCGTTATTACGACGGCCTAAACCCAAAAACAAACGAATGCCCATTGCATGAGTATTCAATAGTTTCGCACTTTTATAGCTTGCCGATTTAAGCTCACGCATAAGTTGCTTTTGTTCAAGTTTAAAGTCAGCCATGCGTTTAAGCGGTCGTTGATCAATTCTTGGAACTGCTTCAGAGCTCAATAAGGTTGATTCGATAAAGTCGACTACTGAGTCACATAACTCGCTTTGCGAAACTAAAAAGTAGCGATCAAGTCGGTATCGGTCGCTATATTGCAAATACACATTGTTTAAACTGGCACCGCTATATAGTAGAGTGTCGTCAATAACAAAGCCTTTTAAATGCAACACCCCAAACAGTTCTTTGGCTTTTACAGGGACACCATACACTTGAACGTTTGAATTAAACTTCTCTAAGCTATCGCAATATAAACTTGCATTGCCCTCTGACTTTTCTGCGCCAATTAAACCGCGTTGCGCGCGATGAAAATCAACCAGTACTTTAATTTCAAGCGAAGGGTTAGCTAACGATGCACTGTGTAGTGCGGCTAATATTTCACGACCCGCTTCATCATCTTGTAAGTAAAGTGTAGTGATATAAATTCGTTTTTTTGCGTTGGCAATTAAATCTAACAATTGCGTACGGTATTCTTGCGCATTGGTTAAGACGTTAACGTCTTTTGAAGTCAACCCAAATGCGGGTTTCTCTTGCCAAAATAACATAGTTGCCTATTCACTTAGGTCACATAATTAAGCAGTGACAAATCAAAATTAGTTAAAAGATAACAAAAAAAATCAGGCTGGTCATGAATTAACGTTGTTTTATTGGCTAACAGTCTATTTATTAGGCGAGCACTGTCTTTAACGCATTTACTAGTACACATTAATGAACAGCTTCGCAATTTGCGAAAAAAAATAATCTCATCTTTTATTTACTTCCTGCTTGTTTTTCTTAGAATCGGGCGCATTAAAACCGTATTAAACGTTTAGGAAAAGATCATGACTGAAGCAAAACATTGTAAGTTACTTATTTTAGGTTCGGGCCCTGCAGGCTACACAGCCGCAGTTTACGCTGCACGTGCTAATTTAAACCCTGTTTTAATTACAGGTATTCAACAAGGTGGCCAGCTAACAACCACCACTGAAGTTGAAAACTGGCCTGGCGATGCACACGGTTTAACCGGCCCTGCATTAATGGATCGTATGAAAGAGCATGCAGAACGCTTTGAAACTGAAATTGTGTTCGACCACATCAACAAAGTTGACGTATCTAAGCGCCCTTTCACACTAACCGGTGACCAAGGTACTTATACATGTGATGCTTTAATTATTGCAACCGGTGCCTCTGCGAAATATTTAGGCTTAGAGTCTGAGACTAATTTCCAAGGCCGTGGTGTTTCTGCTTGTGCAACCTGTGACGGCTTTTTCTATAAAGGTCAAAAAGTAGCGGTTGTTGGTGGTGGTAACACAGCGGTTGAAGAAGCGTTATACCTGTCTAACATTGCTGATGAAGTTCATGTTATTCACCGTCGTGACAGTTTCCGTAGTGAAAAAATTCTTGCTGACCGCCTTGCTGAAAAAGCAGCAAACGGTAATGTTGTAATGCACTACAACCGTACACTTGATGAAGTGCTTGGTGACCAAATGGGTGTGACCGGCGTTCGCATCAAAGATGTGGCATCAGATGCTACTGAAGAACTTGATTTAGCGGGTGTATTTATTGCCATTGGCCATAAGCCAAACACCGATATGTTTGAAGGTCAGCTAGAAATGAAAGACGGCTACCTAGTGGTTGAATCTGGTCTTAACGGTAATGCAACTCAAACAAGTGTGCCAGGCGTATTTGCTGCCGGTGATGTGTCTGATCATATTTACCGTCAAGCTATCACCTCTGCCGGTACTGGCTGTATGGCTGCACTTGATGCAGAACGCTTTTTAGATAACCTATAAGCATACATAGCATACTTTTGGGGCTGAATTTTCAGCCCTTTTTTGTGCCCAAAACATTACGCCCGAGATAATTGTATCCGCACCAACATTCACTAAGCTTATAGTTGAAATTAGTCTTATTTATACAATTAATGGCTCAGGTGCGATAGGATCTAAGGGTGAGCAACAAATACCGTCAAATTATATAAGTAAAACTAGCTATAATTATCGTCAGGAATAAAAGCTTTATTCATTTAGGCATTACTAGAAACTGTAAAATCAGTTAAAATGCTTAACTTCATATCAAGTAAATTACCGAGAGTTTTCTATGAGTTTGTATACAAAATATATGGAAGAAATCCAAACCCGTAAAACGGAGCTTGGATTAAGCCCACAACCAATCGATAGCGCTGAACTAGTATCAGAAATAATTAATCAAATTAAAGATACTAATAACGAGCACCGTAAAGATTCACTGCATTTCTTTATTTTTAATACTTTACCTGGAACAACCAGTGCTGCGGGCGTTAAAGCACAGTTTCTAAAAGAAATCATTTTAGGTGAAGAGCACGTTGCAGAGATCACTCCAGAATTTGCATTCGAACTACTTTCACACATGAAAGGCGGCCCATCGATTGAAATGCTAATTGATTTAGCCTTTGCTGATGACGCAAAAATCGCAGCACAAGCTGCAGAAGTACTGAAAACTCAGGTATTCTTATACGATGCAGATATGGAGCGCATTAAAGCGGCCTACGAATCAGGTAACCCAATTGCTAAAGAATTACTAGAGAGCTTCTCAAAAGCTGAATTCTTCACAAAACTACCTGACATCGAAGAAAAAATCGAAGTAGTAACTTACATTGCTGGTGAAGGCGACATCTCAACTGATTTACTGTCTCCAGGTAACCAAGCACACTCGCGTGCTGACCGTGAATTACACGGTAAGTGCATGATCACTGAAGAAGCACAACAAGAAATTGTTGCCCTTCAAAAGAAACACCCTAACGCTAAAGTAATGCTTATTGCTGAAAAAGGCACCATGGGCGTTGGTTCATCACGTATGTCTGGTGTGAATAACGTAGCACTTTGGGCTGGTAAACAAGCAAGTCCATACGTTCCTTTCATCAACATTGCACCTGTTGTTGCAGGTACTAATGGTATTGCGCCAATCTTCTTAACAACGGTTGATGTAACTGGCGGTATTGGTCTTGACCTTAAAAACTGGGTTAAGAAAGTAGATGCAGACGGCAATACAGTAACTGATGCAAATGGTGATGCAGTGCTTGAAGAAGCCTACTCTGTTGCTACTGGTACTGTGCTAACAATCAATACTAAAGAGAAAAAACTTTATAACGGTGATAAAGAACTTGTTGATATTTCATCAGCGTTCACACCGCAAAAAGTTGAATTCATGAGAGCCGGTGGTTCTTACGCCGTTGTATTTGGTAAGAAACTACAAACGTTTGCTGCTGAAACTCTTGGCATTGAAACGCCGCTTGTTTATGCACCTTCAAAAGAAATTTCACACGAAGGCCAAGGCTTAACAGCGGTTGAAAAAATCTTTAACCGTAACGCGGTAGGTGTACTATCAGATACGCCACTTCACGCTGGCTCAAATGTTCGTGTTAAAGTGAACATCGTTGGTTCGCAAGATACAACCGGTCCAATGACAGCGCAAGAATTAGAAGCCATGGCTGCTTCAACGATTTCACCTCTTGTTGATGGTGCCTATCAATCTGGTTGTCATACAGCATCAGTATGGGATAGCAAAGCACAAGCAAACATTCCTAAACTAATGGCGTTTATGAATAAGTTTGGTTTGATCACTGCACGTGACCCGAAAGGCGTTTACCATGCAATGACTGACGTTATTCACAAAGTATTGAACGACATTACAATTGATGATCGCGCTATCATCATTGGTGGTGACTCGCATACACGTATGTCTAAAGGCGTTGCCTTTGGTGCCGATTCAGGTACTGTTGCTGTTGCACTTGCAACCGGTGAATCTGCGATGCCGATTCCTGATTCAGTTAAAGTAACGTTTAAAGGCAAAATGGCTAAGCATATGGATTTCCGCGATGTTGTACATGCAACGCAAGCGCAAATGCTTAAGCAATTTGGCGGCGAAAACGTATTCCAAGGTCGTATCATTGAAGTTCATATTGGTACCCTAATGGCTGACCAAGCGTTTACCTTCACTGACTGGACTGCAGAAATGAAAGCGAAAGCGTCAATCTGTATTTCAAATGATGAAACGTTAATTAAGTCAATTGAACTTGCTAAGTCACGTATCCAAATCATGATCAACAAAGGTATGGAAAACGAAGCACAAACGCTACAAGGTCTAATCGATTTAGCCGACAAGCGTATTGCAGGTATTCAATCTGGTGAAGAGCCAGCACTTTCTCCAGACGACAACGCTAAATACCACGCAGAAGTTGTGGTTGATTTAGACCAAATCGTTGAGCCAATGATTGCCGATCCAGACGTTAATAACGATGATGTTTCTAAGCGTTATACTCACGATGTGATCCGCCCTGTTTCTTTTTACAACGACAAGCCTGTTGATTTAGGTTTTGTTGGTTCGTGTATGGTTCACAAAGGCGATATGAAAATTATTGCTCACATGCTACGTAACCTTGAGAAGAAAAACGGTTCTATCTCATTCAAAGCGCCATTGGTTGTTGCGCCACCAACATACAACATTGTTGATGAGCTTAAAGCGGAAGGCGATTGGGATATTCTTGCTAAATACGCAGGTTTTGAATTTGACGATGCAAAACCAAAAACGGCTGCACGTACTAAGTATGAAAATATCTTATACCTAGAACGCCCTGGTTGTAACCTATGTATGGGTAACCAAGAAAAAGCAGAACCAGGTGATACTGTTATCGCAACATCAACACGTCTTTTCCAAGGCCGTGTAGTAGCTGATACATCTGAGAAAAAAGGTGAATCACTACTAGGCTCTACGCCAGTTGTAGTTCTATCTTCTGTTCTTGGTCGTTTCCCGACTATGGAAGAGTATAAGTCTGCGGTTGAAGGTATTGACCTTACATCGTTTACACCTGTTGAAGAAGCAATGACAACTAAGTTCAACGCAGGTGAAGCTGTACCAGTAAAAGTGGTTAGCTAATTCGATTAGTTTACCATTTAATTAAGCGCGTTTTTTAACGCGCTTTTTTTATGCCTAAAATTTACCTAACAGCAATGTAAGCCCTGCTCAACCCTATGCACAACACAATAATTTGTGGTTTGTGATTTTAAAGCAACAGGTTACACTTTGTCTTGACCATGCAGTTATTCAATCGGTGTTATGACTAAACAACTTTATCAACTCGCTCAAAGCCACTTTGCTTTTCCTGATCCCAACCATGCATTAGATGATCCAGATGGTTTGCTTGCCATTGGTGGATGTTTATCGGTAACGCGGTTAAAAAATGCCTATTTATCTGGTATTTTTCCGTGGTTTAGTGAACACGAGCCAATTATGTGGTGGTCACCGAGTGAGCGCGGTATTGTTGAGCTTAATGACTTTCATGTTAGTAAAAGCTTACGAAAACATTTAAAAAAGCACCCGGTCACCGTAACTATTAACCATGCCTTTGAAGAAGTGATAGAAGCGTGCCGCGATCAACGTCTTGATACCGATGGCACTTGGATCACCCCGCAAATGCAACAGGCGTACATAAAAGCGCATTACAATGGCTTAGCTCATAGTTTAGAGGTATGGCGTGAGGGAGAGCTTGTAGGCGGCTTATATGGGATTATGCAAACTGGCGTTTTTTGTGGTGAATCAATGTTTCATCATCAAACAAATTGCTCCAAACTGGCGATGTGGGCGCTGGTTAATTGGCTTAAGCGCCATGATGCGCATTTTATTGATTGCCAATTAGAAAATCCTTATTTAATGTCGTTAGGTGCCAGCGTGATTCCACGTGAAGAATTTTTAACTAAACTTAATAAAGCACAGTGTTACACCCCAGCTGCCAGTATGTGGCAGCCACAGGAGCTAATCGCGATATATGAATGAACAACTTCCGGCTCGTATAGGCCTAAGCCAACCGTTTGAATGCAGTTATTTACCTGATCGCCAAGAACAACTGCTGGTGATACTCGACCCAAGTTGTTACAGCAGCAACAAGTTTGAATCATTATTAGGATTAGGCTTTCGTCGCAGCGGTAACCAAATTTATCGCCCGCACTGCCCTATTTGCAGCGCATGTAGTTCTGTGCGCGTTTTAGCTGATGAGTTTATGCCGACAAAATCGCAAAAACGTAAACTTAACAAAGCAAAAAACCGCTTTGAGGTAAAATATTCACAGGTTGAACGCGAACAATACTACCCACTTTACAGTAAATACATTAGTTTACGTCATCAAGACGGTTCTATGTATCCACCTGATAAATCACAATTTCAAAGTTTTTTGTTTTGTAGCTGGTTAACCATCACCTTTATAGAGCTTTGGGATCAAGAAAACTTAGTAGCCGTTGCTGTAACTGATTGTATGGACAACGCTATTTCCGCTATTTATACATTTTTTGACCCTGACTACGAACACTTCAGTTTAGGGACTGTAATGATATTGCAGCAGCTTAAATTTGCTAAACAGCAACACAAACAGTTTGTTTATTTAGGCTATCAAATAGATGAATGCGACAAAATGAAGTATAAAACCCAGTTTTTACCTGCCCAAAAACAGCTTAATGACCAGTGGGTGGCTATTTAATTTACAAAAATAGCCCCTGCGCCTTTACTTATTGGCGTATTTTGGGCAAAATCTGCAGCGTTTAACTATTAAAGAGGTGTTACGCTAAACATGGCGAAAGAAGACGTAATCGAAATGCAAGGGACAGTCCTTGATACTTTACCAAATACAATGTTCCGAGTTGAGCTAGAAAATGGTCACGTAGTTGTGGCTCATATTTCAGGTAAAATGCGCAAAAACTATATCCGTATTTTAACCGGCGATAAAGTAACGGTAGAAATGACTCCTTACGATTTATCGAAAGGTCGTATCGTATTCCGTGCTCGCTAAGTAAGTGCGTAAACGAGATTTAGTTTTTGGCTAGTGAAAACTAGCTTTAAGCGTTTATTAAATGTAATTAATGGTAGTAGCCAGTAATTACATTTAATAAACAAAAAACCCAGCCTTTGCTGGGTTTTTTGTTGCCTATTTCTTTGGCAAATAAAAAAAGCCTGCATAAAGCAGGCTTTTTAAATTGCTAACTTTTTTAGGTTAGGCTGGCGTTAAGTCACTCTCGTAATCAAAACGCAGCTTTTTATCTTTAACCGATACTTTTACCGTACCGCCAGAAATTAGCTCACCAAACAGTATTTCGTTAGCCAATTGCTTTTTAAGATCTTCTTGAATAACACGTGCCATAGGACGCGCGCCCATTGCTTTGTCATAGCCTTTATCAGCCAACCACTCACGAGCTTTAGAAGTAAGCTCAAGGTTAACTGACTTCTTATCCAGTTGCGCTTGTAACTCAACAACAAATTTATCAACCACTTGCAAAATAACGTCTTTTTCGAGGTGATTAAACCAAATAATGTTATCTAAGCGGTTTCTAAATTCAGGTGAAAATACTTTATTAATTTCACCCATTGCATCGTGAGTATGATCTTGCTCACTAAAACCAATAGATTTACGCGTTGTTTCTTGTACGCCGGCATTGGTGGTCATCACCACGACTACGTTTCTAAAGTCGGCTTTTCGGCCGTTATTATCTGTTAGCGTACCGTGATCCATAACTTGTAATAAAATGTTGTAGATATCAGGATGCGCTTTTTCAATTTCATCCAGCAATACCACTGCATGTGGGTTTTTGATCACCGCTTCTGTTAATAAGCCGCCTTGTTCAAAACCTACATAACCCGGAGGCGCACCAATTAAACGGCTCACCGCATGGCGCTCAACGTATTCAGACATATCAAAACGAATAAACTCAACACCCATACATTTAGCTAATTGCTTGGTAACCTCAGTTTTACCTACCCCTGTTGGGCCTGCAAATAAGAACGAACCAACCGGTTTGTTCTCGTTTGCTAAACCTGAGCGCGACAAGCGAATAGCAGAAGTTAATGCATCAATGGATTGATCTTGTCCAAACACCAGCATTTTTAAATTACGGTCTAAGTTTTTCAGCGTTTCTTTATCAGACGACGACACATTTTGTGGTGGAATGCGCGCCATTTTTGACACAATCATCTCAATATCAGATACACCAATAGTTTTTTTACGCTTAGACGTAGGCAGTAAACGTTGGCTTGCGCCTGCTTCATCAATAACATCAATCGCTTTATCGGGTAAGTGACGTTCATTAATATACTTTGCACTTAGCTCGGCGGCTGCTTTTAACGCTTTTTGCGTGTAACGAATACCGTGGTGTGCTTCGTAACGATCTTTTAAGCCGTTAAGAATTTTGGTGGTATCTTCAACACTAGGTTCAAGCACATCAATTTTTTGAAAGCGACGGACAAGGGCGCGATCTTTTTCAAAAATATTCTTGTACTCACCGTAAGTGGTAGAACCCATACAACGTAATTGCCCACTTGAGAGTAACGGCTTAATTAAGTTTGAGGCATCCATTACCCCACCTGAGGCAGCACCTGCACCAATAATGGTGTGAATTTCATCAATAAATAAAATTGAACCTGGTTTTGCTTGTAACTCTTTTAATAAACTTTTAAAGCGTTTTTCAAAATCGCCTCGGTATTTGGTACCGGCAAGTAACGCGCCCATATCTAAGGAGTACACAACCGCATCAGCAATGACTTCAGGCACTTGTTCGTTAACAATACGATAGGCTAAGCCCTCGGCAATAGCAGTTTTACCTACGCCGGCTTCACCAACCAGTAATGGGTTATTCTTTTTACGACGACACAGCACTTGCACTGTGCGCTCTACTTCACTATCACGGCCAACAAGCGGGTCAATATTACCCTCTTTAGCGTGTATATTAAGGTTAGTTGTAAAGCTGTCGAGCTTACTCGCTTCTTCGCTTGCTACTTCTTGCACCTCTTCATGAATATCGTCGGTATCATCGCCTAATTCGTCGTCACCTTTGGCAATCCCATGAGAAATAAAGTTAACAATATCAAGTCGAGAAATATCATTCTTTTTAAGTAAGTACACGGCTTGGCTTTCTTGCTCAGAAAAAATAGCGACCAGCACATTAACGCCTGTCACTTCATTTTTGCCAGAAGATTGCACATGAAATACAGCGCGCTGTAATACTCGCTGAAAACCAAGTGTTGGTTGAGTTTCGCGCTCTTCTTCTAAATCAGGAATAACCGGTGTGGTTTCATCAATAAATTCAAGTAACTCTGTTTTTAATCCAGAAACGTCAACACCACACGCATTAAGCGCTTCTCCAGCTGATGGGTTGTCGAGTAGAGCTAATAAAAGGTGCTCTACGGTCATAAACTCATGACGACGTGTACGCGCTTCACGAAACGCAGTGTTCAAAGTTAGTTCTAAGTCTTTATTTAGCATTGGCAACCCCTTACAGAGATAATAATTTTATACCGCACTTCAAAGATGAAAGTTCACCTTTGTGGTATTTATTCCTGCTCACAACTACATAGCAGTGGATGCTCGTTATCCCTTGAGTAGCGGTTAACTTGCTCAGCCTTAGTATGTGCTACGTCGGCGCTGTAAACACCACATATGCCCTTACCTTGCTGATGTATTTGCAGCATCACATCAGTTGCTCTATCGCTATCCATATTAAAAAACGTCATTAAGATCTCTATTACAAAATCCATCGGCGTGTAATCATCGTTGTTTAACACAACTTTATATTTTCGCGGTGGCTGCAACTTTTGCTTTTCACTATCGCGAACGGTGTCGATAACACCAGAATCTTTCATACCACTCATAATTAAATATAGTCTTGTCTTTGTAACTCAAGCAAACTTGAATAAAAAAATAAATAAAATGTTAAAAAATAACCTAAAACACTTGACTGGTTGCTTAAATAAACTACAGTCAAATGGTGATTGATTAAACCTTAGTCAGTCTAGCAAACAATACAGTTTAGGATAACTAAATTAGTCAACTTATAGAAGGATGTAGAAGTATGGCTTGTGGTAAAGTCAAATGGTTCAACAACGCCAAAGGTTTTGGTTTCATCGTAGAAGACGGTTGCGAGAACGACATTTTTGCTCATTACTCCACTATTGTAATGGACGGATACAAGACGCTTAAAGCTGGTCAAGATGTTACCTTCGAATTACAACAGGGCCCTAAAGGTCTACACGCTACTAATATAGCCCCTAACGGCGATATTATAGAGTGATTGTAAATATGAGACTAAAGCGAGTGACCTGTTTAGATCCTCGCTTAATTCCCTAAATATCCCTAACCACTTACATATAAATTGCTTCATTGTTTGTTAATTCAACCCCGCTCCTTGATTTTATTTTATCTACCCCAATAATTTCAGTATTAGAGGTTAACTGCTGGCGTTTGGCGCGTAATCCTAGCCCTTTTTAGCCAAGCTTGTTACACTCTTTATCCTGTAAAACGTAATTACTTTAGCCTAATGGCTAGTTTGTATTTACATAAATTTCAGTTATAAAAGACACTAGTCCGTCAGGTGTGATTATTCTCACCTTGTTTAGGTTATACGAGTACCAACACCTAACAGACTACTCATTGCATATATTAATGCTTTATTTATAAGGTATTAGGCGATGATTTCTTTGCATTGTTGAATTTGGCCAATGCGGCCTACTATCTAGGAATGATGATGACATCAAAAATTATCTATACAAAAACGGACGAAGCTCCGGCATTAGCAACTTATTCGTTGTTACCTATTATCCAAGCGTACACAAATGCGGCAGGTGTTGAAGTTGAAACACGCGACATCTCATTAGCTGGTCGTGTAATTGCGAGCTTCCCGGATTACCTAACAGAAGAACAACGCATTGGTGATGCACTTGCAGAGCTTGGCGAAATGGCAAAAACACCAGAAGCTAACATCATTAAATTACCGAACATTAGTGCATCAGTTCCGCAACTTCGCGCTGTAATTAAAGAGCTTCAAGAAAAAGGTTATGCACTTCCAGAATACCCTGTAGAACCTAAAAACGATGAAGAAAAAGCCATTCAAGCAGCCTACGATAAAATTAAAGGCAGCGCAGTAAACCCTGTACTTCGTGAAGGTAACTCTGACCGTCGCGCACCAGGTTCAGTGAAAGAGTATGCACGTAATAACCCACATTCAATGGGCGCGTGGAGCAAAGATTCACAATCATACGTTGCAAGCATGGAAGAAGGTGACTTCTTTGGTTCTGAGCAATCACTAACTGTTGATGAAGCAACGGATGTTCGTATTGAACACGTAGCGGCTAATGGCGATACCACAGTACTTAAGCAAAGCACACCGTTACTTGCTGGTGAAGTAATTGATGCATCACGTATTAGCGCTGCAAAATTACAAGCATTCCTAGAAGCTGAAATTAATGCAGCGAAAGAAAAAGGCGTGTTATTTTCGCTTCATATGAAAGCAACCATGATGAAAGTATCTGATCCAATCATCTTTGGTCACGCTGTAAAAGTATTCTACAAAGACGTTTTTGCAAAACACGGTGCACTTTTTGAAGAGCTAGGTGTTGATGTAAACAACGGTTTAGGCGATGTGTACTCTAAAATTCAAACATTAGATGACGCTAAGCGCGAAGAAATTGAAGCAGACATTCAAGCCGTTTACGCTAACCGCCCTGCTATCGCCATGGTTGATTCTCATCGTGGTATTACAAACTTACACGTACCAAGTGACGTGATCATCGATGCTTCTATGCCTGCTGCAATTCGCTCAAGCGGTCAAATGTGGAATAAAGACGATAAATTACAAGACACAAGCTTTGTAATTCCAGATCGTTGTTACTCTGGCGTTTACCAAGCAACGATTGATTTTTGTAAAGAGCACGGTGCTTTTGATCCTACGACTATGGGTAGCGTACCAAACGTTGGCCTTATGGCTCAAAAAGCGGAAGAGTACGGCTCACATGACAAAACATTTGAAGCAAAAGCTGACGGTACTATTCGTGTTGTTGACACAAATGGCAACACCCTACTTGAGCACAATGTTGAGCAAGGCGATATCTGGCGCATGTGTCAGGTTAAAGATGCACCAATTCAAGATTGGGTTAAACTTGCAGTAAACCGCGCTCGCGCAACAGGTAATCCGGCTATTTTCTGGTTAGATGCAGAACGTGCACACGATGCTGAGCTAATCAAAAAAGTGAATAAATACCTGCCAGAACACGACACTGCTGGCCTAGATATTCAAATTTTATCGCCAATGGATGCAACCTTATTCTCACTAGCACGCATCAAAGAAGGTAAAGACACGATTTCTGTAACAGGTAACGTATTACGTGATTACCTAACAGATTTATTCCCAATTTTAGAGTTGGGTACCAGTGCTAAAATGCTTTCAATTGTGCCACTAATGAATGGCGGTGGTTTATTTGAAACAGGTGCCGGTGGTTCTGCTCCTAAGCACGTTCAACAATTTGAAAAAGAAAACCACTTACGTTGGGATTCTTTAGGTGAGTTCTTAGCACTTGCTGCGTCACTTGAGCACCTAAGCACGACAACAGGTAACAACAAGGCACAAGTACTTGCTGATACGCTTGATAAAGCAACGGGTACATTCTTAGCTGAAAACAAGTCGCCTTCACGTAAAGTAAAAGAAATTGATAACCGTGGTTCTCATTTCTTCTTATCTTTATTCTGGGCTCAAGAACTTGCTAAGCAAAATGAAGATAGCGAGCTTAAAGCGCAATTTACACAAATTGCTAGCGACCTTGAAACCAACAAAGAGCAAATTGTTAGCGAGCTAAACGATGCACAGGGTCCTGCAATGAACATTGGCGGATACTTCCAGCCAAATGACGATGCAGCCTTCAAAGCAATGCGTCCGAGCACAACATTTAACGAGATTTTATCTAAACTAGTATAAATCATTTAAATGAATGAAAAGGCGCTCATAGAGCGCCTTTTTTGTGCCTAAGAAAAAGGCCGCTAATGCGGCCTTTTAAATTCAACTTTAAAAGTTTATTTTGTGTACGCGCGTGGCATGTTCGACTCTGTTGTATAGCGCTCACGCAGTTTATCTTGGCGAGATTCAGTACTAACCTCAACCCCATTAATAAACATTTTATTCACGTGACTGCTCAGCTCAAACGGGTCGTTACTCCACATAACAACATCAGCGGCTTTTCCTACTTCTAGGCTACCGGCATTAATACCAAATACATCAGCCACATTCGAAGTCATGGCCTTTAACGCGCCTTGTTGGCTCATACCGTAAGACACTGCGTTACCGGCATCGTAGCGAAGCTGGTAAACATTGTGACTGGCATCGCCACCCACAGTTAATAGCACTTTAACACCGGCTTTTTCTAATATGCCGGCATTATTTAAGCTTGCATGCAATGAATCGAAGCTGCCTGGTAAATTATCCATTGCACTAATGATCACAGGAATGCCTGCTTTAGCGATGCGATCTTTAACTACAACGGCATCTTGAGCGCCATTAAGGACAATGTTTACGCCAAACTGCTGTTTCACTTTTATTAGTTCAACAATATCAGCCGAACGCGACACACTAATTAGTAATGGCATATCGCCTTTTAGTACTTTAGCCATTATGGTGTCTTCAGCACTTGGCTTAGCGTCGTCTTTTTTGGCTTCTTTACTTGCTTTAGTTTGATGCTCATCTAACTTATTGATAAGTGTTTGCAAGGTAAATGCACGAGAGCCTTTGCTGCGTTCACCCAAATGAACCACTAATGCTGCTTGCTTTTTATTTACGCTTTCGAAGCCACCACTTAAATCAACAACACTTGCAAGGCCTGCAAATATGCTGTCACCACCGTAAGGGGTGATCAAATCGCGAGTAATACCGCCTTTACGTGCATAAGCAATTAAGCTTGAACGAGGATTAAATGCCAAGCTTGCATCAAAATCGATACCCGCTTTGTCTTCTCCTGCATCGCGAGAACCGGCAACCGCACCTACTTCAACTAAGCCAAGCTGGTTTACACTGGCTATAAAACCTGGAGTCACTATTTGACCTTGAGCATCAATAACTTTGTCAACTTTAAAATCGCTAGGGTTAATGGCAGTGATTTTGCCATCATTCATAACTATGCTAGCTCCTTCTAATACACCTTGATCTGAAGATGTATGCAAAGTTGCATTAATAATTGCCAGTGACTCTGCGCTCACGGTACCCGATGCTAATAGCCCTGCAGCAACCAGAGAAAGCGAAAACGAACGTGATAATTTTTTCATTCTGGGTGCTCCTTATTGTTGACCTAACATAAAATCACTTTGTGCTTGGAATGCGCTATCGTTTCTATCGTAAACTTTTGCACCATCAACAAACACTTGCTCTGCTTTTGCATAAACACTAAACGGGCTTTGATTCCAAATAACAACATCAGCTTGTTTGCCTGCTTCAAGTGAGCCTGTTTTATCTTCAATACCTAACGATTTAGCGGCGTTAGCTGTGATCCACTTAATTGCATGCTGCTCAGAAATATCAAACCCATTTTGGTTTGCACTGTACATTACTTTAGCGGCTTCTTGGTTTAAGCGTTGAATCGTCGTGTCAGAATCTGAGTGCACAACGGCACATGAGTTTTTAACGGCATCAACAATAGCTACGTTCTCTTGCACCATATCGTAGGCTTCCATTTTAAAGCCCCACCAGTCTGGCCAAAGTGCAGCACACGAGCCGTTTTCAGCCAGTAAATCAGCAATTTTGTATGCTTCAATACCGTGATGGAATGTGCCCGCATGATAATTAAACTCTTTTGAAAGGTCGATCATCATCGCCATTTCTTCTGCTTTGTAGCAGTGATTATGAATACGAACGTCACCTTCTAAAACACCGCGTAATGTATCGTATTTAATATCTCGGTGTGGAGCTTCTGGGTTTTTACCCGCAGCGTAATCAGCATCGTATTTATCCCACTCACGCTTATATTCTTGAGCGCCAATCCATGCTGTGCGATAACCTGCCATATTACCCATACGTGTCATCGGTAATACACCTTTTCGACCGTAAACACGTTTAGGATTTTCACCACAGGCCATTTTTAAACCGTATGGCGCATCAGGAAATTTCATTCCTTGCATGGTATGAGCCGGTACATTTTTAAGGGTAACGCCACGTCCACCAAATAAATTAGCTGAACCTGGTAAAATTTGTAATGACGTAATACCGCCTTCACGTGCGCGATTAAAACCTGGATCTTGTGGCCATATTGAATGCTCAACCCATACTTCTGCCGTATTAGGGCTGGTCATTTCGTTACCATCTTGATGAGACTCAACCGATGGATTTGGATAAGCACCTAAATGTGAATGAACGTCAATAATGCCTGGTGTTACCCATTTACCTTGCGCGTCAATAGTGGTGTCTGCATTAGCAGTTAAATCTTTACCAACTTGCTGCACTTTACCGTCAACAATCAGTACGTCAGCTTCATCTAAACGCTCACCCGTACCTGTTAATACCGTTGCATTAGTGATCAAGGTGCTTGATGTCGCTACTGGCTGATAAGTACTTGGGTATGGGTTTTTATTAATGGTTACTTTTGGATCTTGTGGGCCGCTTTCTTGGCAACCAACAAGTGCTGCTGCTAAACCAACAGCTAACAATGAGGGAGCAAATTTTTGCATGTTTTTAGGTTCTCCTGTTTTTTTACTACTTTAGCGAAAGCAAACGTATAAAGCTAAAAAAACAGGTTAAAAGGCGGTTATTTAAGGTGAGTTTCTGTAATTATTTTCTTATATAATTGTTATAAAGCTTATCCAGAGCTCCTTCGGTGGTGAGCGATGGATCTTTACTTATAAAGTGTTTAACCGTTCGGGTTACAAAATCTGAGTTTTGCTTATGTAATTTTGAAAAATCTTTAATCAATGTATTACCATCTTTTGCGGCTGTGACTTTATCATGGCGATGTCTGTATTGGCTCAATGCCTTATTAAAATCACCTTGATAGTCTTCCACTAAAATTTTATAAAAATCACTTTTTTGTACCTTTAAAACATTAATGCAATAATTAAGCGCTTCTTTAAAGTCGGTAAATACAGTGCCTTCTACATCAAACTCTTTGGTTTTTTCACGCACTGTGACACGTGCTTCTTCAGTAGCATAACTAAACCCCGTAAAAGCAAGTCGCTCAGCCGCTTCTTTACCGAGTTTCATACCCGCTTGAATACTATGAGCAAATTCATCACTCATGTCAGCGAGCTCGTTTTCTTCCCACATGTTATAAACGCGCAAAGGCTTTGCATACTTATTAGATAACTTCTTTTTAAGTTTGCTAAATCGCTCATCAATGGTCATTAATCGCTCATTGTGAAGTAATGCATGGCATTCATAACAAGCTGCAATGGCAACAAAGTCAGCTTCTTCACCTAGATCAATAATACTTTGTAGCATATGCAATGGCGGGCAATGATCGCACTCTGTTGCCTCACAGCCGCAATAAAAACATTGGTTAAAATGCTGCTGCTCACACGCATAAGCTTGCTGGTAGTAACTTGCTAACGTTTTATTCACAATTGCGCTCCAAAAATATAAAATGCCACAAATTTAGGGCGCGATAATAACAGCCTGAAAAAATATTTCAGTAGGAAAACGCTAAAGTGTGTCAAAAATAAATTATTTATGAACAACTTTTCATACACCTACAAAATTGCACGATTTATATACACATCTTCTTACAGCTTACCCCATTCAGTTAACAACATTTCGGCTACATTAAGCAATACTTAAGTTGCATATAAACAAAGAGGCAAATACTATGATTTCTTTCAAAGCAACTCTATATTCAACTGTATTATTGGGCGCAGCAACATTAACAGCTCCTGTAATGGCGGCCACTTTTGTTGCCGCTGATTCATCACCCGGTACCCAAGCTTGCATGGCCGTTGCATCTAACAAAAGACTGACACTGCTCAGAACAATGAAAGATCTACGTATAGATAAGCATGTAATTAGCAAAAAATTACTCTGTAATGATTTATCAGTGGGTGACTTTGTAACGCTGTATGATTTAAATAAATCAGCACAATTTTTAAATATTGAAGCATCTACTAGTACGTCAATAAGAGATTTAGCAAAAGTAAACAAACCGCTTGTAGTTATTATGGCGGGATCTAAATAACCTGAGTTCTAATTAAAAAATCGTGAGTTTTAAATGCGTTTAATTTACTCTAGCCAAACACGTTAGGCAGGGCTTAGTACCTGCTTAACGTGTATTTAATTATTAAATAAGCGCTGCCAACAAGCCAAACAAACCACCAAATACCCCACCCCACACAACGAGCCAGCCTAAATGTTCGCGGATCATGGTTTGAATTATTTCTTTTACCATTTTAGGGGTGAGTTCATCTAAGCGTTCATCCACTAACTTAAGTACCGTATTATGCAAACTTTCCGCGTTATTACCTTGGGTTAACATGTCGCTTAATAGCGTTTTAAAATCGTCGGTGTCGCTTATTTGCACCAGCGATAATTGCATTTTTTCAATAAACTTTTCTCGCATTGGCTCAACGGCTTCAGTACCGCCAAACATTGCAAGCATGCTACCAAATTGTGATTGCTCAATAACCACTAACAAATTATCGAATGCAGGGTTTAAATCTACTTTATAAATTACCGATTCAAAATCAATCGTTGGCTGTGCCTTACTTAGAAGCTTGTCTATTTTATGCTCAGAAAAGAACTCCGTAAGTATTAAATTTCTTATAGCCACTTTAAAGCTTTCAAACTTAAGCGCAATTACACCTGATCCATATAAAAACGGTACTTTTTCAAACAGCATATGAATAGCGAGTAAATTTGTAACCGCACCAGAGAGTGCAAATAAACCCACTGAAAGTACAATGGCTTGATCAAATACAAAACCAATAACAACACAACACGCTGCTAATAAGTTAGTGATAAAACTTTTATTCATTTTTATTCCATTTCAGTGATTTGTATCAGAAATTGATAGTCTTAATTTTACACCGATTAATTTGTTTATTTAATCCCTTTTTGCCATAGTTTATTTATAGGTTTAAAAGGTGACTATTGTTATGTGGAAAACAATCAATCAACAGATCAGCCAAGCTATCCATTACGATTTTAAACACACCCATAAACGTCAGTTGCAAAATACATCCACCGATAAGTTGTTTCACTTAAGCGATGGCAAGCACAATTACTTAGTTAAAATTGCGCAAAAATATGAACTAGAACGCTTTGAGGCTCAAGCTCAAGGTTTAAAACAGCTTACTCAAAACAGTGTATTTATGGTGCCAGACTGCATTACAACTGGGGCCAATATAGAATTCGCCTTTATTGTATTAGAGTGGCTTGCACTTGACGAGCTTCCCCATACCCATTGGTCAGCTATGGGGGAGCATCTTGCTATGTTACATCAAAAACACCAGCAAGCGATGTTTGGTTTTGACACCGACAATTATTTAAGCTCAACACCTCAACCTAATCAGTGGCATAAAAAATGGGATGTATTTTTTGCAGAAGAGCGTATTGGTTGGCAATTACAGCTATTAGCTGAAAAAGGCATTGTACTTGCAGACCCCGAGCAACTGATAAATTTAGTAAAAGAGCAACTGCATAATCATCATGTTTTACCCTCACTAATACATGGCGATTTTTGGCGCGGTAATATGGGCTTTGTAAACAACATTCCGACCTTATTTGACCCTGCCTGCTATTACGGTGATCGGGAGGTCGATATTGCTATGAGTGAGCTTTATGCCCCCCTCCCTGAAGAGTTTTATAGTACCTACAATCACCAATACCCTTTAGCTCAGGGTTATGAGCAACGTAAGCTTGTTTACCAGCTTTACCCTATTTTAAACAACGCCAACATTTATGCGGGGCATTATCTAAATCAGGCTAAAGACCACGTTGATAAACTAATTAAACTAAAATAAATGTAGTAAACAAAATATAAGCACTATAATTATTATTAGCTCGTTGTGTGCTACCCACGTAAAAAAACTTAGTTTTTATGAGGTGTTATTATGAAAGACTTTTTATCACAACGTATCGCCTGCCCACATTGTGGGCACCATATTCATTTAGATCTCGATGCCAGTATGGGCGATCAAGACTACTATGAAGAATGCAGTGCCTGTTGTAACCTTATACACTTAAACATGCATATAGATTATGCACGTAACAAGTTAGAGTTACATGTGGACAGCGATGACGAACAAATATTTTAACTATGTTGGCGCATGTAGTTTTCAACGGTGTTTATAATTGTATAGGTTTGCTGGTCGACTTCAATATTGAACTCATCACCCACAACGGCTTCATCTAAATTAGTTATATCGAGTGTTTCTGGTATTAAATGCAACCAAAAGCCAAACTCATCAATATTACCCACCGTTAAACTTGCACCATTAACAGATACAAATCCTTTGTATAGCACATATTTTTGCCATTTTTGTGGCAGGCTGAGCTGTATTTTGTAGTTGTTTTCTAACTTCACTATTTGCGCAATTTTTGCGGTGCAATGAATATGTCCAGATACAATGTGCCCACCCAACTCAGTACCAAATGACACTGAACGCTCGTAATTAACTAAACTACCCAATTCCAGTTGCCCAAGATTAGTTAGCTGCAGAGTTTCGTCAATAACATCAAAATGCACTTGAGCAACCACATCATGATTACTTAGCTCTACTTTCACAACAGTCAAACAGCAACCATTTATAGCGATGCTGGCACCTAAGTCTAAATGCTTCACGTATTGCTCATTAACAGAAACTACCAAGCGTAATACGCCCTGTGCATGGGTTTTAGAAACTACCGTTGCTTGAGTTTGAATAATACCGGTAAACATAAAAATCGCTTCTATTTCTAACAAAGTGCTAGTTTAACGTATCAAAAGACAAAATCATTCACTTAATAGCACTTATTCATGGTTATTTTCACCACCAAGATGAATTAAATACAAACACCGACCACCAGCATAGCTTGGCAGATCACAATAGATTACAATGCGACTATGTTTTTCTGAATAGCTGTTTTTTATGACTTTTTGTAGTTGGGAAGCCAAACGTTTACTTTCTCTTGCCGTTCCCGTTTTTTTAGCACAAGTAACTTTAGTATTAATGTCTGTGGTTGACACCATTATGGCCGGACAAGTGAGCCCTACCGATTTAGCTGCACTGTCAATTGCAACGGGGATATGGAACCCAATTTTATTAGCAATACAAGGGATTTTATTAGCATTAACGGGCGTTATTGCACAATTCGCTGGTGCTAAAGATCGAAACGGCATCAGCCATTATTTTCAGCAAGCCCTTTATTTAACACTCCTTTTAAGTATTGCTGGTTTTAGTGCGGCGCAGCTTGCCAATACTGTTATTTTACAGCTAGATACCACCCCTGCAATTGCTGGACTTGCTTTTGACTACATTCATTTTGTTAAATGGGGTGTATTTGGCTTTTTAATTTTTACCGTTTACAGAAATATGACTGAAGGCATGGGGATGACCAAGCCTGCATTTTATATTAGCCTACTGGGGCTTGCGGTAAACATTCCACTCAATTATATTTTTATCAATGGCTTATTAGGCCTACCAGCATTTGGCGGAGCCGGTTGTGGTATTGCTACCGCACTCGTATTTACTGTTATGGCCATTGCGCAGGTGACTTATTGCCAGCTCAGCAAAAAAGTAGACGCCAAAGGCTTATTAGCGGGCTTTGAAAAACCTAACTTTAAAACCATAGGTATTATTACCAAACTCGGTATTCCTATATCACTAGCCACTTTTTTTGAAGTAACCTTGTTTGCCTGTATACCTTTATTTATTGCGCACTTAGGTGCGGTGGCCGTATCTGGCCATCAAATTGCAGCCAGTGTTACGGCACTATTATTTATGATGCCTCTTAGCCTCTCAATTGCAATTAGCATACGAATTGGTAATTTATTTGGGCAAAATCATTTAGATCAATTAAAAGTAGCCGTGTCTACAAGTTATATTTTAGCGGCAATTATCGCTCTATTTATTGCTTTTATTACTTTTATAGGTCGCGATGTGATTAGCCAGCTTTATAGCGATAGCCCTGCGGTACTCGCACTTGCTTCATCAATTATGATTTTAGCCTGTATTTATCAACTTCCTGATGCATTACAAGTGGCTGCAAATGGTATATTAAGAGGGTTAAAGCATACCGCGCCTATTTCTTATATCACTTTTATCTCTTATTGGTTAATCGGATTTAGTTTAGGCTACGTATTAGCAAGAACAGACTTAATAGTGCCAGCAATGGGCCCTCACGGTTTTTGGATAGGTATTATCGTTGGATTATCAGTTGCAGCTGTACTACTGATGCTGACAGTGCATAGGCGATTTAAACGTGAACCATTTATTCTCTCTTAATCAATCTATAACTACCACACTGCCACTTAAATGGTTACTGGCAGTGTGTTGTATCTTACTTTTTGGCTGCTCAGAGCAGCCCAGTGAAGCAAATAAAACCTATTTGTCTCGCTTAAGTAATACTTTGCAAGTTCCTAAAACAAACACAAACTCACTACAACAACTTACTTTAATTGAGCCTGTTGAAGCTTTACAACCAGCAATTAAAATTGGCATAACTGAACTTGCTGGTATTAGCCAATGTAAACTGAACGTTTTAATAAGCGAGCATAATAATCAGTTAGGTAAAACAGCCACCGCTGCTAGTCAATTGAAGTACCAAATAGATTTTATTCAAAGCGCGCAAAACTGTTTAAATAGCTTGGATAAACAAAGCAAGATTTACAAGAAAATTGCTGCGGCAAAAACTCAAAAACAAGCTCAGCTCACTCAGTTTTTCAACAATATGTTATTTAGTGAACCCGAGCTCAACAGCAGTTGGCAACTAACCGGCCAAGAGCTCAGCACTCAACCGGCTGGGTTTAGCGACACAGTTGAGGGGCTTAAAAAGCTAACTACTATAAAACAGCTAATAGAAAACCAAAATAGTATGGCAATAAACAGTGATGATATTTTGTCAGCACTTGAACCGCTTAACAGATACGAGTTTAACCAACAACTTATTCAAGCCGCGCGTGAACAAATTAGCTTAAATCATGCGGCAACCCAGTTTGTAAACACTTTAACGCTTGAAGATATATGCCCAAAGGGTAAAAACAAGCAGCAAGCTAAAATTGTCAGTAATATATTCAATAAATATTACTTGAAACAAATTCAGCCTTATCAAGCGCAGCTTAGTGGTTATTTAGAAACATTGCAGCCGCTGTATGTGCAACTGTGGTTTAATCAAGCAGTAAGCAGTGAAGGAGTAAATGCCCTTCTTGACCCAAACGCTAAAAATTTACTCGCTCAGCTAAAATCGTCAGCAAAAGAGCATGTTATATGGTGGCAAAAATTTTATAAAACGTGTGAAATCAGTCCAATATGAATAAAAAAACGGCAAATAAACTCAAATAGCATAAACATGCTTGATTCACTCCCCATCACGCTATATATTAGCGACCGTTGTTAAGCAATTAACAATTCTTAAATACATGCAGTACAACTGTAGCTCAGTTGGGCGAGATTAGACCGAAGCGAAGCTTCGCAGCCGAACGACGTGGAGGCAGGACGCCGACAGGATGAAGCTTCATGGACGAATTAAATAGTATGTAGACTTATAGTACGACTGTAGCTCAGTTGGTTAGAGCACTACCTTGACATGGTAGGGGTCGGTGGTTCGAATCCACTCAGTCGTACCAAAATTAGTAAAAAATATATTTAAAATTGTACGACTGTAGCTCAGTTGGTTAGAGCACTACCTTGACATGGTAGGGGTCGGTGGTTCGAATCCACTCAGTCGTACCAATTCAAAAAATACCTTAAGAAAAAGCACTACCCTCTCTTAATCACCCGGTCCACAGGTCTATAACTCGAATCCACTCAGTCGTACCAATTCAAAAAAAGAACGTAGGTCGGTTAAGTGGCGAAGCCACGCCACCCGACATTGGTGAAACATCCGACATTAGGAAACACCCCAACACCAAACATCACCCAACATAAAGCAAAACCTGCACCGACATTGGTTAATATCCAACATCGTCGGATGACGCCTTCGGCTTATCCAACCTACGTTAATTGTTGGGAACGTAGGTCGGTTAAGTAGCGAAGCGAAGCCATCCCACCCGACATTGGGTAACATCCATTTAATCACCCTGCAAAGTCAGTATTTATTGCTTGATAATTCATACTATGTTAACAAATAGACTATCTTTTAAATTAATACACCAAAAGCACGCTAAGAAAGGATTTAACTATGAAGTTTGTTACGCTCATTTTACTAGTCTTACTTGGCTTTTCAGTTGAAGAAGCTCATGCAAAAACGGTGGTTAAAGTAGGTGGCTATGAGTTCCCTCCTTATATAGAAATTGTTGATGGGCGTGCTTCTGGCCTTACCGTTGAATTAATAAGCGAGCTCAATAAAATACAGTCTTCTTATCATTTTGAATTAGTACTAACCACGCCTATTCGTCGCTTTAAGGATTACCAAAAAGGCCTATTCGATTCGGTTTTTTTTGAGAACCCGAACTGGGGGTGGCAACAAGGGAATAATGTAATTAGTAACTCCCCTGTTATAGCAATAGATACAGAAGTATTTATTGCTTTAAGGCAATTTGCAAAATCTCAAGCCTGGTTTGATAACTTAGAAGATAAAACCTTAGTGGGTATTTTAGGCTACCATTATCCGTTAGCTAATTACGAAAGTAGCCCCTCAGTTCTTGAAAACGAATATAAAATGACTTTATTAAGCAGCCATAAAAGAAGTATTGAATTAGTATTAAAAAAACGCAGCGATTGCGCTATTGTTACTCGCTCTTACCTAAATCAATACTTTAGCAAGTATCCAAAAAGCAAGCGTTTGCTACTTGTGTCTGAGCGAGTTGCACAAACCTATAATCATCAATTATTACTCCGCCCAAACCACACGCTAGATATAAGCACCTTGTATAAATGGGTAAAGCAAGCACTCACGCAAGGCAATATTGCAGCTAGGCTAAAGCAACTTGGGCTTCAACAATCCCCTCTAATTACACCTTTACTACTGACGAGCCAAACAAATATTGCTAATTAATGGCAGTAACTAGAAAACTTACTATTCTCATCATTTGTCGCAAACTCAACTAATGTCATTAGCAAATCACTGTGCTTATGCGTAAACCCAGTATTAGAAAGACGCTTTTCTAAATAGGCGGTAAAGTTTTTTCGCTGCTGGTGTTGGCTTTGTAACTTAATTAAAAGCTCTGACTGTTTTTGGTTAATTAATCGTGTCTCGTATATCGGGTCTTCATCTGGCCAATTCTCTACTGGAGAGCCCTTTTGTTGAAACACAAAATCACTCAACGAGCGTTCTATTTTATTATAATCATGTTCCCCTAGCAGTTTTTCTATCTCTTTTAGTAAACTTGAGTATAACACCCGAGGAAAAAGCTTATAAAAATCATGATTTTTGAAAGACTCACCAGAGGGCGTTTGCTGCCAATTTTCAAAGCTTGCTCGTAAAGCATGTACTAATATACGCCCTACATAATGGCTTTTTTGAAACGAAACGCCTTGCGACTCTAATCTCGATAAAACATGGTTTAACCGTTGCTTTAAACTACGTACTTCTAGTTGTAGTTCGCTTTTTTGAGTCTCTAGTAATTGTATTTCGTCAGCACTTGTTGTTATTTTTTGTTCTAACTTATTTATTTTAACTTGTGCACCATGAAACAAATCACGTGTATCTTTGAGCTCGGCCAATACACTGGCATTTTGTAATTTTATAGGCGAATTATCATCGCCTTTATAAGTTATGGTCTGTTTACTGTTTTTTAATGCTTCGTTTAACGCGTGCTCTAATTTACTGTCTATTACTTGACCAGACTTACTGCCTTTGAGCAACGTGGTTAGAGTTAAAGAAATATGCTTTTGATACCAATTTTGGATGTGCTCACACTGCACATCAGATAAATTAGCAAATGGATTATCTTCACTTATTGGCTTATTAGCCATAAAAGTTCCCTCTAGTAAAAACACCTTTAATTATCATACCAACTCAATTGAAATGGTGATTTATTACAGCACCTAGAAATAGAGTAATATGAAAATTATTTATATAGTTGTTTTATTTAATACGATTGAATGTTCATGTTATTAATAAGATAAGTACTAAATCGTATTTAAGTTAAATTACTTGTATTCGCATGTTAATAGTTATCGCTTTTTAAGGCTATATTTAATTGTATGAATACTAAAAGAACCTTACCATTTAAGTTGTTTATTCCAGATAACACACTAAACTTAACTGTACATATAAAAATGCATTATCCTTATGAGAATATTTTTAGTCGCTACCTTATTTATTTCACTTTTTGCTTACGCAGATCCTGCGCCAGTAACTTACACAGTTAATGATAAAAATATCACTCTTCCTGGCGAAAAATACAAAAGCGGTTACGGTTATAATTTAGAGGCTGATACCGTCCTTCGTTTAGTCACTCTCAACTGGCCTCCCTACATAGACGATAACTTATGCAATAAAGGCTGGCTATACCAGCTCACAGTTAGCATGCTGGTAAAGCGTGGTTATGGCGTTCATATTGAATTTTATCCTTGGGCGCGTGCAGTTCGCGAAGCAGAGCTAGGCAAGGCCGATATATTATTTCCTGAGTACTATATTGACGACGATGTCATATCCGAAAATATTCTAACAAAAACACGAAATCAGTTATTGGCGCTATCAGAACCTATTCCAGGCGGCGATTTATCATTTGTTGCGCTAAAGGATCATACTATTGACTACGATGGCAGCATTAACTCTGTAAAAAACCGAGTGATGGGCGTCGTTCGTTCATACAAGAATAGTGCTAAACTCGATGAACTTATTGATCAAGGTGAAATAAAAACCATTGTGGCAAACAGTGAATATCAGCTTATTCACTTGCTATTAAACGGTCGTGTTGAGCTTATTGTTGCTGACTTAGAAGTACTTAAAGCCAGCGTTTATAAGTCACTTTTATCAAATAGAGATAAAAAAAGGATGCTAAATGCGCTCGTTGCATTAATGCCAAGCATTGAGTACAAAAATCTATATTATTCTGTAACTAAAAGTGCACCACAATGGCAATCTATTTTGGAAGATATAAATACTGAAATTGCGAATATGCATGCAAACAATGAGTTTGATAGCTTTATAAAAAATAAAAAACAACAGTGTTATAACCTTGGATAATTAACGATTTGTTTTAAACTACATGATAACTATAAAGCTGATGCTCCCAAAGCCATCAGCTATTATATAATGTTTAAAAATCAAATGGCGCTCTTACCCAGCCTTCCATTAAAACACGCGCGCTGCGGCTCATACTGGCTTTGCTAACCTGCCATTGGCCATTTGTAACCACCGCCTCTGCTCCCACTTTTAATGTGCCCGAAGGGTGACCAAAGTTAACTTCATTAATAGCACCACCACCGGCGGCTAAATTAACTAATGTTCCTTCAACTGCCGCAGCAGTACCAATAGCGACAGCGGCAGTGCCCATCATTGCATGATGTAACTTACCCATTGACATAGCACGGACTAACAAATCGATATCACTTGCATTAACCTGCTTACCACTTGAGGATATATAATCATGTGGAGCAGCCACAAATGCCACTTTAGGTGTGTGTTGGCGTGCTTGTGCTTCATTAATATTATTAATTAAGCCCATTTTTACTGCCCCATGGGCACGAATGCTTTCAAGATTAGTTAGTGCGGCTTCATCAGCGTTTATGTCATCTTGTAGTTCAGTACCGGTATAACCAATATCACTGGCATTTACAAAAATAGTTGGGATACCAGCATTGATCATAGTTGCTTTTAACGTGCCCACGTTTGGAACTTCTAAATCATCAACTACATTGCCTGTTGGAAATAGCGCACCATCACCATCAGCAGGGTCAATAAATTCAAGCTTTACTTCAGCGGCAGGAAAGGTAACACCATCTAACTCAAAATCACCGGTTTCTTGTACTTCACCATTGGTCATGGGCACATGCACTAAAATACTTTTTTTAATGTTAGCCTGCCATACACGCACAATGGCAATGCCATTATCAGGTACTCTGCCTTTATCGACTAAACCATTACTAATGGCAAATGCGCCCACAGCAGAGGTTAAATTACCGCAGTTGCCACTCCAATCTACAAACGCTTTATCAATCGCGACTTGACCAAATAAATAATCAATATCGTGATCGGGCTGTTCACTTTTACTTAAAATAACCGTTTTACTGGTGCTTGATGTTGCGCCACCCATACCATCGGTTTGTTTACCGTATGCATCTGGGCTACCAATAACGCGCAATAATAAGCTATCGCGCGCCTCACCTGCCACTTGGGCAGGTGCAGGTAAATCTGTTAAATTAAAAAACACGCCTTTACTGGTGCCACCACGCATGTATGTCGCTGGCACTTTAATTTGTGGTTTAAACATAAATGTGCGTCCTTATGATGCTTGCGTAGCTTCTAAAAAGTCTTGCGCAAAGCGTTGTAACACACCGCCTGCAGCATAAATAGAAAGCTCTTCTTGCGTGTCTAATCGGCACTTCATTAGTACGTTTAATACCTCACCATTTTTACGTGTAATAACCAGTTCCAAAGTTGCTCCTGGTGTTGGCTCACCCTTTACATCGTAGCTTTCGCTACCATCTAGGTTAAGTGTTTTACGCGTTGTGCCAGGCTTAAACTCAAGCGGCAAAACGCCCATACCAATTAAATTAGTACGATGAATACGTTCAAAGCCTTCAGCTGCAATAACCTGAACACCAGCAAGCCTTACGCCTTTTGCTGCCCAATCGCGAGACGAACCTTGACCATAGTCGGCACCGGCAACAATAATAAGCGGTTGCTTACGTTGCATGTAGGTTTCGATGGCTTCCCACATACGCGTGTTTTCACCTTCTGGCTCTATGCGCGCGTACGATCCTTGCTTCACTTCACCGTTTTCATCCAATACCATTTCATTCAATAATTTAGGATTGGCAAACGTGGCTCGTTGCGCGGTTAAGTGATCGCCTCGGTGCGTTGCGTACGAGTTAAAATCTTCTTCTGGCACATTCATTTTAGTCAGGTATTCACCTGCAGCGCTGCTTGCCATAATCGCATTAGAAGGTGATAAATGATCGGTTGTAATGTTATCGCCAAGTACTGCTAATGCACGCATACCACTCATACTGCGCCCACCTGCTAATGCCCCTTCCCAATAAGGAGGGCGACGAATATACGTACTTTCTGGGCGCCAATCGTATAATGGGTCGTTATCTTCGCCGTAATCAACGGTTAAGTTAAACATAGGCTCGTATACTTTTCTGAATTGCTCAGGCTTAACGCTTTGCTTGATCACTGCATCTATTTCTTCATCAGATGGCCATAAATCTTTTAAGGTTACATCGTTACCTTGCTGATCTTTACCGAGTATATCTTTTTCTATATCAAAACGAATGGTACCAGCAATAGCATAAGCAACCACAAGCGGTGGAGACGCTAAAAACGCTTGCTTTGCATACGGATGAATACGACCATCAAAGTTACGGTTACCCGAAAGCACCGCTGTTGCGTATAAATCGCGATCAATCACTTCTTGTTGAATTTTAGGGTCTAGTGCGCCACTCATACCGTTACAAGTGGTACAGGCAAAACCAACAATACCAAAACCAAGCTGTTCAAGTTCTGGTAATAAGTTTGCATCTTCAAGGTACGATTGCACTGCTTTAGAACCTGGTGCCAATGAGGTTTTAACCCAAGGTTTACGCATTAAACCTTTTGCATTGGCGTTACGCGCCAATAAACCTGCAGCAATTACATTGCGCGGGTTACTGGTATTAGTACAACTAGTAATAGCGGCAATAATACACGCGCCATCTGGCATTAAGCCCTCTTCGTTTTCAACAACGCCCGAAATACCTTCTTTAGCTAAATCGCTAGTTGATACACGACGATGCGGATTTGAAGGCCCTGCAATGTTGCGCCCTACACTTGATAAATCAAATTTAAGTACACGATCGTAATGCGCTGTTTTTAAGCTGTCGCTCCATAGCCCTGCTGTTTTGGCGTAGTTTTCTACGAGTGCAATTTGCTCTTCATCACGACCTGTTAAACGTAAGTAATCAATAGTTTTATCGTCAATGTAGAACATAGCGGCGGTTGCGCCAAATTCAGGAGTCATATTCGAAATGGTTGCTCTATCACCAAGAGTTAGTGCATCAGCCCCTTCACCGTAAAATTCGAGGTAAGTCGATACCACACGTTGCTCGCGTAAAAATTCGGTAATAGCCAATACAATATCGGTTGCAGTAATGCCCGGTTGGCGTTTACCGGTAAGCTCTACGCCAACAATATCGGGTAAACGAATGTACGATGCGCGCCCAAGCATTACACTTTCGGCTTCAAGGCCGCCCACACCAACAGCAATAACACCTAATGCATCAACATGCGGTGTATGGCTGTCGGTACCTACTAGCGTGTCTGGGAATGCAATACCATCACGGTTTTGAATAACCGGCGACATTTTTTCAAGGTTAATTTGATGCATGATGCCATTGCCCGGCGGGATCACATCAATATTTTTAAAAGCAGTTTTAGTCCAGTTTATAAAATGAAAACGATCATCGTTGCGTCTGTCTTCAATAGCGCGGTTTTTCTCAAACGCTTCAGGATCAAAGCCTGCGTGCTCAACAGCTAATGAATGGTCAACAATCAGTTGAGTAGGTACAACCGGATTTACTTTTGCAGGATCGCCGCCTTTCGCAGCAATAGCGTCGCGCAGGCCAGCTAAATCAACTAGAGCGGTTTGCCCTAAAATATCGTGACATACAACGCGTGCCGGATACCATGGAAAATCTAAATCTTGCTTGCGCTCAATTATTTGGCTAAGCGCATCGGTTAGCATATCGGGTTCACAGCGGCGCACTAAGTTTTCGGCAAATACACGCGAGCTATAAGGGAGAGTAGCGTATGCGCCTGGTTTAATGGCATCTACCGCGGCTTGGGTATCGTAGTAATCTACATTTGAGCCTGGTAATGGCTTACGGTATTGGGTGTTATTAATAATGGTCATAATAAATTCGCTAATTTGGTGACGGAGGAGAGTGCGGTAAAAGCGTTATAAACAATAAAAGGTGAGCCGAGTGCTCACCTTAAACGCTAACTAATTAGCCTCTTGATTCAATTGGCGTGTAGCTGCGCGCATCTGGCCCTGTGTAATCGGCACTTGGGCGAATAATACGGTTATTTGCACGTTGCTCTTTTACGTGAGCAGTCCAACCGGTTACTCGGCTCATTACAAAGATAGGCGTGAACAACTTAGTAGGAATACCCATAAAGTGGTACGCCGATGCATGGAAGAAATCGGCATTACAGAATAACTTCTTCTCACGCCACATAACTTCTTCGCAGCGAACAGACACTGGGTAAAGCACATCGTCACCCACTTCTGCGGCTAATTTTTCAGACCATTTTTTAATAATAACATTACGCGGATCCGACTCACGGTAAATAGCGTGACCAAAGCCCATAATTTTATCTTTACGCTCAAGCATGCCCATAAGCGCGTCTTCAGCTTGATCAGCACTGCTAAAGCTTTCAATCATATCCATTGCGGCTTCGTTTGCACCACCATGCAGTGGGCCACGTAAGGTACCAATCGCACCAGTAACACATGAGTGAATATCAGAAAGCGTTGACGCACACACGCGACCGGTAAAGGTAGAAGCATTAAATTCATGCTCTGCGTACAAAATTAGTGATACATTCATCACTTGTGCAAATAATTCACTTGGCGCTTTATCGTGTAATAGCGTTAAAAAGTGTGCGCCTACTGAATCATCATCAGTATGGGTTTCAATACGAACACCGTCATGAGTAAAACGATACCAGTAACAAATAATACTTGGGAAAATTGCCACCATGCGGTCAATTGCATCGTTTGCTTCGCTAAAGTCATTTTCCATTTCAAGGTTACCTAGCATAGAGCAACCAGTACGCATTACATCCATTGGGTGTGCGTCTTTAGGAATGTTCTCTAGCACTGTTTTTAGTGACTCAGGTAAACCACGTAAGCTCTTAAGTTTAGCTTTGTACTCTGCCAGTTCGCTTGATGTTGGTAGCTCGCCGCGTGAAAGTAAAAACGACACTTCTTCAAACTGCGCTTTTTCAGCCAGTTCGCTAATGTCGTAACCACAGTAAGTTAAACCTGAGCCTGTTTGCCCTACTGTGCATAATGCTGTTTGTCCTGCTACTTGGCCACGTAAGCCTGCGCCACCTAATGCTTTATCTACCATGATTTGTCTCCTGTTGAATTTTTTATTATTTGTCAGATTTTGCTGAAAAAAGGTTATCTAGCGTGTTTTCGTACGAGTGATAATCTAAAAAGTCGTAAAGCTCTGCACGCGTTTGCATGTTTTCAATTTGGCTTTGTTGCGACCCTTCATTCAAAATAGCCGAGTACACATTGAGTGCTGCTTTGTTCATAGCTCTAAACGCACTTAGTGGGTAAAGCACCATTTCTACACCCACATCGCTTAACTGCTCTTTGGTGTAAATAGGTGTTTGGCCAAACTCGGTAATGTTGGCTAAGATCGGCACGTTAATCGCTTTGCTAAATGCTTGGTAATCAGCAAGGTCGTGAACGGCTTCTGCAAAAATGGCATCGGCCCCCGCCTCAACACAGGCTGCTGCACGGTCTATTGCTGCATTTAAGCCTTCTTTTTGAAATGCATCAGTACGTGCCATAATGTAAAAATCGCTATCGGTTTTAGCATCAACTGCGGCTTTAATACGATCTACCATTTCAGCTTGAGTAACTATTTCTTTATTAGGGCGATGGCCACAACGCTTTTGCGCTACTTGATCTTCAATATGAAAGCCTGCTGCACCTGCTTTAGTCATTTCTTTAACGGTACGGGCAATATTAAACGCCCCGCCCCAACCTGTATCGGCATCAACTAATAATGGTAAATCGCTAGCGCCGGTAATACGGCGAATATCTTCAAGAACGTTATCAAGACTCGTCATACCTAAATCTGGCATACCAAATGAGGCATTAGCCACACCTGCACCCGACAAGTAAATAGCCTGATGGCCCATTTTTTCAGCCATCATCGCAGTATATGCGTTAATTGTACCTACAACTTGTAACGGGTGATTGTTTGCAATAGCCTGTTTAAATTTTAATCCTGCTGACATTACCTTCTCCTAACTTTGAACGGGGCTGCTCTTTGGCAGCTTAGTATTTTTTAATAATGTTACATCTGTACTAGTTAGCCATTTCATTTTGAGTGGCTTGTACTGATTGGTATCCATCAAATTTTGTTTGTATATTTGCTTGAGAAGCACTGATATGGCGTTTCATTAGCATTTCGGCGAGCTCCCCATCATGATTTTCTATGGCGTTTATAATCGCTAAATGTTCGTCAAACGCTTTCGATACGCGTGGCCCAACCATGCCCATTTGCACACGGTACATTCTTATTAATTGGTACAGGTCGTGGCATAACAAATGTATTAAGTGAGCGTTTTTACTGCCTTTGATTATTCTGTAATGAAAATCTAAGTCGCCGGCTTCTTGATAGTACGACTCACCTTCTTTAACACGCTGAGTTTGCAAATGCTGATTCAGTAATTGTTTCAAGCTTTGTACTTCATCGGCTGCCATATTGTCGGCAGCTAACCTACATGCAAGTCCTTCAAGGGCGCTGCGCACCTGATACACCTCAATTAAACGCTCTGCGGTTAATGCAACAACACGACAACCTATATTGGCTTTACGCTCAACTAAATAACAACTTTCTAAACGGTTTAATGCCTCTCTGAGGGTTGCACGGCTTACACCATAACGCTTTGCCAGTTCTGGCTCTGATATTTTACTGCCTTGTGCAATGCTTCCTTCTACTATCTCGCGGCGCATATCTACAAACACTTTATCGGAAGCGGTTGTAACTGCGGTATCGTTTAAAACGTGCTGTGTCATAAGGTGTTTTTATATTGTCGACAATTTATGGGTTAACTATGTGCTTATTAGCCAACAGTGTCAACCCTAAAAGTACTAAGAATGAGTAAAAAACCACCACATTGTCGACAGCATTAGCTAAAAGTATAATAAAAAATAGCATTTAAAGCTCTTCACTTAGAAAGGTGTCGACACTTTCAAGGTGCTACTATTTCGTTTTTAACACTGAAAATAATCGTTAAAAATGCTATTATCCGGCTTTAATTTTATTGTATGAGCCAAAACGTGGACGCTAACACTTATATCCCGAAGCAATTTATTGACGACGTAAAAACTTACCTGCCAGCTCACCTTACGTTAGATGATTTTTTAAGTGCCTGTCGTCGACCTTTACGTAAGTCTATTCGCGTTAATACATTAAAAATGAGTGTTGAAGAATTTAAACGCCACGCAGCTCAAAAAAATTGGCAACTAACAGCCATTCCATGGTGCGATGAAGGTTTTTGGCTAGAGCGCCCAAAAGATGAAGAGCAAAATTTAGCGCTGGGCAATACCGATTTACATTTAAGTGGCGCTATGTATGTACAAGAGGCAAGCTCAATGTTGCCGCCAATGGCACTAAAGCACAGCCTGCAAACTAGTAACACAGTACTCGATATGGCCTCTGCGCCAGGCTCTAAAACCTCACAACTAGCTGCACTAATGAACAATCAAGGTGTTTTGGTTGCAAATGAGCTGTCGTCATCGCGCTTAAAAGTACTCAGTGCCACGCTAAAGCGAATGGGGGTTGGTAATTGTGCGTTATCGCATTTTGATGGCGTGGTATTTGGTAATTACATGTTTGAATGCTTTGATAGTATTTTGCTTGATGCGCCCTGTTCAGGCGAAGGCACAGTTCGTAAAGACAGCGATGCATTAAAAAATTGGTCTATCGAATCAAATGTTACTATTGCCCAAGTACAAAAAGATCTGATTAAAAGTGCATTTTACGCACTTAAACCTGGCGGTACATTAGTGTATTCAACCTGCACCTTAACCCCTCTCGAAAACCAACAAGTGTGTGATGCATTGCTAGAAGAGTTTAGTGAGTACATTAAGCCAGAGCCTTTACATGATCTTTTCCCTGGCGCAGAAAAAGCCACTACAGACGAGGGTTACTTACATGTTTGGCCGCAAACCTTCGACAGCGAAGGTTTTTTTATTGCTAAATTTAAAAAGCACAGCAGCTGCGAAAACCAAAATCTAAAAGTTAAAAAAGGTGCATTCCCTTTTAGTGACTTTGATAGTAAACAGCAAAGTGCGTTTATGAGCTCCCTCAAAAAGCAATTTGGTTTAACGAGTCTACCAGGCACATTAATGCAGCGAGACAAAGAGCTTTGGCTGTTTCCAGATGAATTTGAAGCGATACAAAACAAAATTAAATATGCTCGATTAGGTATTCAGGTTGGTGTTATTCATAAAAATGGGGTACGCCTTGCTCACGAGTTTGCCACCGTATTTGGTAAGCAATGTAAAAGTAATGTACTGGAATTAACCAATCAACAAGCCAGTGATTACTTTAATGGTAAAGACATTCGTTTGGATGAGGTTGTTAAGGCAACTGGCGAAGTGATCCTGACCTTATGTGGTTGCCCTATTGGTTTAGGAAAGTGGCAAAAAAATAAGGTTAAAAACTCACTACCTAGAGATTTGGTGCAAAATACGCAGTTAATAAACTGGGAGTAAACCCTAACTTAAATGTAACAAAGGTGTGCATAACAAATGTAACCCACTGTAATTATTGCAGTATAAAAAACGAACAAAAATGTGTGTTTTTGAAGCTTTTGACTATACTTAAATAACTTTCTTCTTCTCCCTAAGAATCTGAAAGTGTCTTTAGTTAGCGCAGGGCTCACATGTGAGCCCCTCTATAACCCAGAGTTCCTTATAGCTCTGGGTCTTTTTTTGTCTAAACAAAAGTTAACGGGCTTCGGGGATCGGGAGTCGGGTTACGAGCCTAATCACGCATCCAGCCCTATATTACAATAAGAACTTAGTGATTTATTTACCACAGAGGATAGGAACGCACAGAGTAAGTAATTAAAGACAAAGATTAAAGAACTGTTGTTAGTTATTAGATTTCCAAAATTGAAGCTTTTCTCCGTGTAGCGCGAAGCGCCTCGGTATTCTCTGTGGTTCAAAAAAAGGTTAAAGTTCAGAATTAACGAGGTGCGAGGTTCAAGGCCCGTTACTCGAAGCTCGCAACCCGTAGCTCGTGTTTTAACCACAGTATTTATTAAACATCCAACTGTTTCTAATAGCCTCATAATGAGAGCCAAATTGAAGCGATAAACACACTATTGGCAAGCGATTCATTTGCTCAGCCATACTAAATACATCATAAAATTTATAACCATATTTAGAAGCTAATTTTAGCTCATTCACATAAAGAGCTTTGTAGGTGGGTGATAGCTCATTCCAATGCATTAACGCAATTTGAATAATACCTAAGTGAACATCTAACTTATATGGGCCAACTTTTTTAGCTTGCTGAATATAATTATATACCCGCTTAGTAGGCCCCTCTTGATAGCTGACAACTTGTGCCAAGCTTATCCAGGTTAGTGCCCAAGTTTGTCTAAGCTCAACCGACTTTAATAACGCTTGCTCAGCTTGTTGGTATGTTTGCTTAACTTTATCTGACTGCTCACTTGATGTTGTATCAATACCGGCTAAACCTAGCATTTTTATATGGGCTAAAAAGTGCCAATAATGAGGATGGTCAGGATCCATATTAGTAGCCAAGGTAATCGCATTTTCTGCCGCCTGAAGCGATGAGCCAGACAAAGCACCATCCGACTCTTGCACAATATTAAGTGCATTAAAGTACCATGCATTAGCACGCATACTTTGCATACTTGTATAAGCAATAACAAGTACTATCAAGGCTAAAATAACAGCAGGCACTACCTTGACCATGTTTAATTTAGTCATTAAATAAGTACTCGGTTAATTGCAGCGGGTTAGTTACAAAAAGCGCTGTAGCCCGCTCCTCACCTAATAACTGCGCTACTGCTTTTCTAGCTTGACTTAAAATAGGCGGTCGGCGCTTTACTGAATGAGCATCAGAGGCAACATAGTTCACTAAACCATCTTGTAGCATTTGTAACGCTATAGTTTGTGCGCTTTCGCCCCACTCACCTTCAATACTCGATGCCGTTAATTGAAAGTCGCAGCCTAATTGGTTCAAGTGTTGAATATAATAAAGGTTTGACTGAATATCGCGATTACGCTCTGGGTGCGGAATAATAACGCGTATATTTTGTTTAGCGAGCCACTGAATAAACTTATCGTAACCTTGCGGCATGTGTGAATGCGGTAACTCTAATAGCAACACGTTTTTGTCTGCTATTTTACCAATAAAAGGCAGTTTATTAGCCATCACCATTGCCATAAGCTCTATGTCTAAACGAACTTCAGCAGCGGCAGCTAATTTTACATTAATACCTTCTTTATGTGCCTCTCGCTTTAAACTCTCTAAATCGTTTTTTATTTGAGCAGTCGCATTATTAAAGCGGCCCACATGTATATGTGGCGTTGCCACCATATGAGTAATGCCATCGTTTTCGGCCAATTTTAAAAGCGCTAAAGATTCTGTTAAATCTTTAGCGCCATCATCAATACCCGGCAAAATATGCGTATGAATATCAATCATAAATTACTTAATTACACTTGTGGCTTTTCAGGTTGCTGTGAGTAATCGTAATAATCATAGTAACCATGGCTATGCTCATCTTTAGATTTACTCATATCTACCTTGTTTAGTACCACACCAGCAACGTGAGCTTTTACTTCAAATAAACGCTCAAGGCCCGCTGTAATTGGTTTAATACGGGTAATGTCTGACTTAACAACATAAACAACTGAATCAACACTTTGTGCAATTACCAATGCATCACTTACTGCTTGCGTAGGCGGTGTATCAACAATAATATGATCGTACTGCACTTTTAACTCACTAAGCAATTGTGCAAAACGTGGGCTTGACAACAACTCAAGTGGATTAGATGGTATTTGCCCACTTGGCATAATTGTTACACCCGATTGCGTGTCAACATGAACACACTCAGCTAATTGCTCAGTACCAATCATTAAATTACTTAAACCTGGGTGAAATACCGGTATATCAAAACGTTTAGCTAACGTTGGTTTACGTAAATCGGCATCAATTAGTAGTACTTTGCCCATTTGTGCCAACGACATCGCTAAATTAGCAGAGGTGGTGGTTTTACCTTCCCCTGGGGAGGTAGAGGTAACCGCAATAACCTGATGCGCTCGGTCAAGATGAGTTAACAGTAAACTAGTGCGGAATGTACGAACCGACTCAGCAAAGCGGCGATAAGTATCTTCTAAATAAGCATGAATCGGAAAATAGCTCTTTTTAGGAACTGCAACATGCGGCAATAAACCTAACATGCGCTGTGCGAGTTTATTTTCTACATCATTTTTATTTTTAACTGTGTCGTTTAAGGCATCAAAAACAAAAGTCATTACCACCGCAAAGCCAAAACTGGCAAAAAAGGCTAAAATAACAATCAGCTTTTTATTAGGCTTACTTGGGTCTTTTGGTGCATAAGCACGGTCTGTAAAACGCGCTGCAGCTGAGCTAAAGTCACTGGTTACTTCGGTTTCTTTGGAACGTGACAAAAAGGTATTAAAAATATTACGGTTTGTCTCAACTTCACGCTTAAGCTGATTATATTGGGTTTCTTTTCGGGTAATATCTTGGTATTCAGCACGAATTTTAGCTAAATCGCGCTCAAGCGCATTTACAGTTCGCGTAGTTCTATTTAACTCTTTTTCAATACCCGTAATTAAGCCTTTAATTTGCTTATTAAGGTTAGTTTTCACTGTGGCAAGTTCAGATTTAGCTGAAATCATTTTAGGATGTTTAGGGCCATAAACCTCACTAAGCTCACTCACCTTACGCTCAACCAATACAACTTCGCGTTTAACATCTTGTACAACACGATGCGAGGTAATTTCAGGCATGCTACCCAATAGCTCTATGTTATCGTTGCCATACTCGTTAATAACACGGTTTATGCTTTCAAGGTTATTTTTAGTCGCACGTGCATCCACTAACTGTTTTGAGGTTTGCTCAAGCTCTTGGGTAACAAGCCCTGCTATACCTTCTATATCAACCAACTTTTGCTCTTCTCGGTAAGCTTGTAAACGTACTTCAGAGCTATCTAGTTGTATACGCAGCTCTGATAAACGCGTATTTAACCAGCTCGATGCTTGTTGGGTAATGCCCATTTTAGCGCGCATTTGGCTTTCTATGTAAACTTCACCTACAGTATTAGCAACTAAAGCAGCTAACTTAGGGTCGCTCGACTCAAAACTTACTTGCACTAATTGGGTATTTCTAATTGGGGAGACTGTTAAGCGAGACTTAAACGCAGCAAGTAAGCCCAACATTTCACGTTCAGCTTGTTCTTCTTCGCTAAGAGCTGAGCTTTCTTTTTTATTTAAAAAAGGCAGTAATTGCTTAACCATACCTTTTAGCTCACCAGTGAGTGAAGGCTTAGCAATAAAGTCAGAATGATCTTTTAAATTAAGTTTAGTAATTACCTCACGGGCAATGCTATTTGACTTAATTACTTCAAACTGGGTTAAATAATACTCTTTTTTAGTAGAGTCTAAGCCATATACTTCCTCAAAGCTGACCGCTTTGGTTTGCTCCGACTCGATTAATAAAGTGGCTGTAGCTTCATACTTAGGTACTAGGGTTAACGCAACCATTATAGTGAGTAAGGTAACTACAATAGCAAAACCTAAAATTTTCCATTTACTTTGCTTAATAACATTAAGATAAGCACCTAAATCAATAACTTCCTCGTTGTTGCTAGGCTTTTCAGAGTGTGTATTCATTTTTAATTACTGCCTTAAACTGCTTAAAACAAGCGCTGTTCTATTTTTATGGTGTCACCCGCTGCAATTTGGCTGTTTAAACTACCTTTTTGTTGCTGCTGTTTGGTTTGCTCTTTAAAAATAAATATTTTATCAACTGAGGCACGCTCGGTTAATCCGCCGGCTAATGCTATTGCTTGGTTTACCGTCATAGCAGGTTGGTAAGGGTATGCGCCTGGTTCTTTAACCTCACCATGAATATAAAAAGGTCGATACTCTACTACCTGCGCATATACATTAGGGTTAACTAAGTAATCAGGCTGTAGCCCCTCACTGATAGTTTGCTCAACTTGCGAAACACTTAAACCCACAAGTTTAACCTTACCTAAAAATGGGTAGTTAATCTCACCGCTATTACCAAGCAGTGAGGTTACATCTAAATCAGGCTGGCCAAATACTTTAATTTCTATTTTGTCACCCGCACCTAAAATGTAGTTTTGCGAATCGTTCGCAAAACTACAAAAGCTCAGTAATAATATTAAGCCCGTTAAAATTTTAACCTTCATTCATTTCCCTTTAATGCAAATGTAAAGTTAAGGCCAACAATTACGCGGTCAAATTCAATATTAGTCTGGGTAGAATTGCGATCAATAAAATCAACATAACCGGTTACCATACCAAAGTTACTGGCTAAGTAGTTTAAACCTAGGCGAGCATTTTTAACTTTATCTTTACGGTTTAAGTTACCTGAATATTCTTGGTCAACATAATTAGCACTTACTACAGAGCTTAAATACTCGCTCCAATCATGCTGCCAAGTTGCACCATAAACACTTTCGCGAATGTAATCGCCTTCTAGTAATGGGTCTTTAGCGGCACGGCTGGTCACTAATTGTAGGGATGAGTAAGAAAGCGGCTTCCAAACAGCGGCAGCTTCCCAACTTAAACCACTAAAGTTATCACGTAAGTTCGACTCGAAATCTTTATTTTGATAACCTACTTTAAATGAGCCAGTAGTAACGGCTGTGGCTTCCCACTCCATACCTAATAATACTTTTACGTCGTCTGAATCGCGGGTAATACCGTTTGAGTCAACTACATCGTATTGATAGTTTTCTTGCTTAACTTCTAAAAAGGCACGCGTACCAGCTTGGGTGTTATAATAACCTGTAATACCCAACATCGGTTTATCGTAATCACGGTACTGCGATATGGCCGTAAAATTTTGGTAATTTTTGTTATAATAACCTGCCGTTAAAGCAACCTGAGCTTTAGAACTTTCTGCGCCATATTCATAACGAGCAGTTAGGTTTTGTTGCTGATAATTTACAAGCTCATCTAGTGCGCTGCCCTGGCCTTCAGTTAATCCGCCACCACGTGGCTCGTACAACCAGTCGGCATCGCCAGTAACATCTAAACGGTGTTGGCTAGTAAACTCTTTGTGTACACCTGCACCCAAGTTTACTTGAGTAAAATTATCGGTAGTGTCTTTGTTATGGAACGACGTGCTTGATGCAATATCAAATTTATAGCTATCAGGGCCGTCTTCAATAAGCGCTTCTAAACTCGGCGCTATATTCCATATTAAACGCGACTCGGTATTTTCTGGAGTGCTAAAAAAGTTGTCGTTGCTACTTACACCCAGCTGCAGCATAGGTGTAACCTCAGCGCCATCTTTTGTCATTACACTGCCTGGCTTTAATTCTACTGCCAAAGCCGGTGCTGATAAGCCTAACGCAACGAGTAAAGTGGTAATTGTATTAGTACGCATTTTCACTTTTAAATCCCTTAAAAATTGTCATAAAAATTATTTTTACATCAAACCATAAAGACCAATGTTTAATGTAATGTAAGTCGTATTCAACTCGCTTGGCCATTTTATCTAAAGTATCGGTTTCGCCGCGCCAGCCGTTTATTTGTGCCCAACCGGTAATACCCGGTTTGGTTTTATGCCTAAACATGTAAAATTCTACTTTTTTTCGGTATTCTTCGTTGTGGGCAACCGCATGGGGCCTTGGGCCAACAATAGACATGTCACCTTTTAAAACATTTATAAACTGCGGCAGTTCGTCAAGGCTAGTTCGGCGCAAAAAGCCACCTAATGGAGTTATGCGGGCATCATTTTTAGTTGCCTGAGTCACCACGTCACTATTTTCAGTCACAGTCATCGAGCGGAACTTCCACACTTTTATTTTTTGCCCATCTAAGCCATAGCGATCTTGCTTAAATATAATAGGCCCTTTAGATGTCAACTTTATTGCGGCAGCAATAATCACTAAAACGGGGGCAATAAGGGTAACAATAATAGACGAAACAACTATATCTTCTGTTCGCTTTATAAATTCGTGAGTACCAATACATGGGGCTTCAAACACACTTAACGTATCTACATCACCAACATGTTCAATGCGAGCATGTATTAAATTTGAGAGTAAAAAGTCTGGCACTATGTGCACATCTACTGTGGTATCGCCCAACTGTAATAAAATGTCGGCTATACGTTTTTGTGCTTTCATAGGGAGTGCAATGTAAAGTATGTCTATGTCGCCATTGCGTGCTGCATCTACCGCACTTTGTATACCACCCTCAACGCTCTGCTGTTCAAGTTGTTCAAACAAACGCTCTGGGTTTCTGTCGTCGTAAAAGCCTTTAAAGTTAAAGCCTAGCTCATCATGTTTTGCAATTTCAGTATGTAAGTATGCAGCAGACTCAGTAGCACCAATGATGGCTACATTGCGTTGCGATAGTCCTAGTTTACGGCGATTGCGCTTATACAAATACACACCCAAACGCCAAATATATAAATACGAAACACTAAGCATAAACCAAATAGCTATTCCCACTCGAGAGAGCGATTCGCTAAACTTAAATAGAAAAGAAATAACCAGTAAAAATGCAAAAGCAATTAAAACACTGCCCCATGCGCACAACACCATAGTTCTAAACTTACCCGCACGCCAAGAGCGATAGGTAGAAAACAGCTCAGCACTGTATAAATAGCTTAAGGCAACAGTTAATGCTGAAGCAGCATAAATAGGAGTGAGTTTAAAATTGTAGAGTAAGGCTGCGCACTGAAAGGCTAAAAACAACGCAAATATGTCGAATAATCGGTAAAAATTGGCATCAGAGGAACCTGAAGATTTAAAAGTCCTTGGAGATGTCATTTTGCTTAATTCCTTATAGCTAATTCAGCGTGAGTAGAGCCCCACAAAATCCACGGGGATAATATAGTATTAGCCAATTTTGTTCAATTACTGATTCCGACAAAAGTACTAAAATTCATGTTTAAATCTTTTAGCTTATTTTGGCTTTGTTCATTAAGTATCAAAAACAATACTCGTATATTATTTAAGTTTAATTAAATAACCCCTTAAACCAACTCCAAACCCCAAATGAATATCCATCAAATATATCAACTCCCAATGCTGACTTAATCAAATATAAAACCAGCAAAGTAAATAAAATAGTAAAGGTGACTACCAAACTTAAAATTATTGCTTGAGTAAATCTTGCTACTTTTTGCTCTTTTATACTTAATTCGCGCCTGTTTCGCCCTGCTAAAAAAACATAATAATACCGATATTTAAAAAACTTTACTACGCCTCTGCAATCAACAGCATGATTACCCCACTGCCTAGCACCTATGGCTATTTTTAAATGCGCTAATTGTTCATCAGTAAACGTAGTTTGAATGTTTTTAGGCATTCGCTCTAATAAACTTCTAATAGCTGGGTCTTGCTGTAAATTCGACAAAAAAACCTCAAATTCAACGTCATTATTAATTGCCAATTATTTAAAACAACTATTTAATAATAAAAAGCCAATTAAAACTTAATTGGCTTTTTATTTGCTAAAAGTACTTTTTATTTAAGTGTACTAGAGCGATAGGTATTGTTATTTAACCAACTTGGTAACTCATAAGTTGGTACCTTACCATCTTGGCTAATGTTAGTTTGGTGGTACGAGTGTTGGTTCCAAATGCGAGTTGCATTTTTCCAAGGCTTGCTATTATCAGCAGCACCATACACTGTTACACCATTGTTAATGCTATAACGGCTATCGTAATTGTTAGATACAGTAATCAGCTCAGCATTATCGTCACCCTCTAGGTCAACCACCATTGGGTACTCCCAAAGTGTTGCACTTGAGTTAGCAACAGTCGACAACACCTCACCATCAACACCATTGAGTACCCTTACTGTTGAGTGGTTTTGAACAATAACCTCATCAATGCCATCGCCATTGAAATCGTAAGCGCTGACACCTACTTGCCCACTACTATCAGAACTTGGAACAGACCAAACTAATTGGCCATCGTTATTGTACATATCAATTGCAGTAAAGCCTGAATAAACTATACCTATATTCTTAGCGCCTAAGAAATTAGATATGGCCTGAACACCGCCTCCAGGATTAGATAAGTTATTTACTTCCCATTTAACATTACCATTCGCCTCTAGCGCTACGAAACTGCTTTTTTCTGGAACTGTGCTCCAGGCAGGAATAGATAAAATAACTTCTGGCTGGCTATCATTATCAATATTTGCTACAGATGAGAACCATACTTCTTTTTCGCCAACATATGACCAAAGTTCTACACCATTAGCATCGTAAAGCTTACCTCGAGCTAACACCTCCTGAACACCATCGTTATTTGCATCAAAAATAACAGAAGATGGAGACCAGTCTGTACCGAATTCAAACAATGCACCTGTATCATAATTGTAAACAGCATTACCGAGTGTAAATTCTAAAGAGCCATCATTATTAATGTCTGCCACATCAATATTACCAACTAACTTAAAGTTATCTGCATTTACTTTTGTTATTTGCTTTTTGATTGCACCTTTATTATCTATTACTGATATTGCTCCATTACCATTATCACCATCCCAACGACTTGCAACGACAACTTCAACAATACCGTCACCATCAAAGTCTGCTGCTGCTGGAGAATATGTTGCATCTGCTTTAATCGCGCCTTGAGAATAATCCCATATTTCAGACCCATCAATGCCGCTCAAGGCTCTTACAATGCCTCTAGAATAGCTTTTATTGAAAGTTACAACAACAACATCAGCTACATCGTCGTTATTAATAACGCCGTCGTTATTATCATCATTCAATTGTGCAACAACAGGAGTTGCCATTACTTGGTTATATTCAGGCATAAAGTCGCTTGAATTCCAGTGCCATTTTTGTTGCATTGCAAATGGAGCGATTGGCTCAGCAACTGATGGTAGTTCGCCATTGAATTCGCCACCTAACAGTGCCATAGAGCCTTTAAAGCTTTGGCCAATAATTGGCATTTCAGCCGTACCGTATGCGCCCTTAATGTCAGCGTAAGGGGCAAGTATTACACCCTTCCAACGGTTGCCTTTAATATTAAGTTTTTGCGTATCAGGGAAGTTAAACACGGTTTTACTCGCGTGGCGGCGTAAATGCCAAAAACCCTTACCGCGCACATGTAAATCAGCACCACCTGTAATATTAAAAATTACAGTTGCATCGCTTGGTATATCCCACACTTTAAAAGTATGAGCACGGGCAAAATCACGGCCATCAATATTAAACACTTGTCTATCTGAACTACCGTCACCTTGAAGGTACAAACCACCCCATTTACGGTAAACTGTACCTGTTTGACTTAACTGGTTTAACTCGGCGCTTAAGCTTTTGTAATACTCTTCTTGTTCATCAAAGCTAAATGGCATGGCCGATTCATCTTGGTTAGAAAGGATTTTAGAACCCCATTCCATACCCCAGCGTACACCCCAATGAATGTCAGTACCGCCACCAGCAATCATGCTACCTACATATTGGCGGCCGTATTTAAATTTTATGCTTGATTCACTAATTAAATAGTATTCATCGCGATTGTAAGGGCGAGTATAACCTACACTATAACCTTGAAGATCGATTTCGCCTGCGGCAATTGCACCATCAGCACGCCCAAAATGCGATTTAAAATCGTCAAAAACAAATGCTGAAAAGTTATTGGCTACGCCTAAGTCTGCAGCCAGAGTTGTAGAGCTGGCTAAAGAAAGTGCGATCACTGCACTTATCTTTTTAAATTTAAGTGATGAGTTAGTCATTTTTTCCCTCGAAAATGAAAAGTGCATTATAGGCACCAAGATTGAGTCATTTGTTTAATGAAAGTTAATTCATCAAGCTCTTGGTGAACATTATATACACAAATAAAACCAAAAGGAATGAAAAACACTACGAAAGTACTAATCCCCCACCCCTTGAAAAGGAACAAAAAGCTAAAATCAATAACTTAGAGTAAGTTAAAGTCAAAAAAATAATTAAAAATAACAAATAAGAACCCAAAAGTACTGCTATATGTTAATTTTTTGTTGCATTAATTTTGGCGCTTATTATTAAATACTAAAAACAAACTAAGCCAGAAAACTTACATCATAATTTTTATTGATTTAAATTTAATATTTTAAAATGTAGTTAAAAAAGGTATTTCTTAAGAAAAGTCTGAGTTGTTAATTAATCATATTTAGTCTTTTATCTGACCGGTATGCCAATTACTGATTAAGGTATTTTATATTAAAATTTAACTGAAGAGGTTGAATAGAAGCCATTTACGAATACTTGTTGTTAGCCATTACTTTATAGTGACAAACACATAAAAATTATTATTTTATTTATCGACTAAGAACTGGGCAATACAAACTCCACGCTTTGCACAACTTATTCCAAATAATATAAATAGTTGAGATTATCAATAACAACTATTTGGTCATAAGATTTTTACCAAAAGAATAACCTTTTCTTAATGGGTAAACTTAGCAACATAGCACTAGAAGGGTTATTGAGAATGTTAAGTAAAGCAGGAAAAAATTGGCGTGTTTTAATTTGTTCTACCAACAATAAATAATAATAAGCTCGGTTTAAGTTTTTATCACGAGCTTGCTGTGCGCTTAGCGCTGATTCTATTAACTGATATTGTTGCGTAAACTTCTTATCAAAGCATAGCAGTTTACTAATGTGCGTCACTTCCATTTTACTTGATATAGAACCATCACGAATAGTATAAATATAACCTGCCTGATCAAGTACGTGTGCATTTGCACCATTTGCCAAGCAACTCGCTAAAAAGTAATAGTCTTCACCAATTCTAACTTCAGGCCAGTATTGAACACCCTTTTCTTTAACAAACTCATTTTTAAATAAAGGTTTAACATAACCTGTTGATTTAATATTTGAAAATACTAAATTAGTTTTTATAAGAAACGATAAACTTAAATCACCTAAGGGTAAGTCAGATGACGAATAAAAAGGCTTAGTAATAACACCGTCACTATTTAATTCACAAAAATTATCAATTAAAACATCAGCGGTTACAGGAGCCGCACTCAGCATATTTGTTAACCTATTTTCGTGCATTACATCATCTGAATCTAATACAGCAATCCACTTTCCTTGCGCTGCAGCAAAGCCGATATTTCTCGCAGCGCCAGGGCCACCATTTTTATCAGAACGAAGTAGCTTAACGCGTGGATCTTTAACTGATTCAACGACAGCACAAGTCGAATCGTTTGAAGCATCATCAACCACTAACACTTCAACAGAAACTCCTTTCTGTGACAAAGCAGAATTGATCGCGGTTAAAATAAAATCCTCTGCATTCCATGCAGCAATTACAATTGAAACATCAATAGCGTTTGACATTATTAATCCTAAATAAATTACATATACTTACTAGCACGGCCTTTACTAAATAAGCCATAAAAAACCAACCCCATGAGATAGATCACACAAAGAATTTAACAACGAACTTTTAGGGGCTAACAAATGATAAGAGACAAGCATCTAGTTAACAGTAGAGCTAAAGAGCCTCAATCAAAAAAATTAACTTTACAATATTTCGATAGTTTTTCTAATGCCATTTCTGACTTTTCAATAAAAATGTTATCTTTGCTCATCTGTCCGTGATTTTTAGCAAGCATTAATAATTTTTCAGCTGCTCTGTCGATAAAATAAGAATTAGTAAAACTTAATAGGCTACCTAATTGCTCACTGCGTTTACCTAATCCTTGCTTACCCGTTTTATGTGACCATAAATCTTTAATGGAAGAGCTTGGCATAGCGTTAAAGTGAAGATCGATTAACATTGATTCTGACCAGTCAAACCACTTGTTCCTATGTAATGGAAATATGGGCTCTAATGCCAACCAAGGTACTCTCAGCGTATCAGCTAAAATTGCTCCGTGCATAGCTTCTGTTATTAATAATTCAGTTTGCTGTATAGCTTGTAATGAGGCCAACACGTTTGGATCTGTTGGGTCTATATAATTAATCCCTGCCTGTTCACACACTAGTTTCCAATTACCTCGATTAATACTTTCCCAATGAGGCATAAAACTTACTTTGTATTTTTTAACCTGAGCTGGCAAATTCATAAACCGAGTTAAAATAGCAGCATCAGTAATGGCTAATTTGGGGTCTAAATTTAATGCCTTCGCTGTTCTGGGTCCGCGCACAAAGGCAACATCCCAGCTGCCATCTTGTAAGTTAGGTTTACCAGAGTACCCTCCATACCCTGAACCCATAACAATCTTTTTAGAGTTTGGTGGTAAATAATCCCACAAAATAGAGCCAACACCTAAAAAAAGCTCTTCCTCATTGTCATCAAAAAAGCCAGGAGCGATCAAAGCGTCCCACAAAATGTTATTTAAGTCATCACCAAAATTGGGAATGTCGCCTTTATAAAAAGTAAGTTTCATATTATTGAATGTCCTGAATATTAAGTTTTTTAGCAAGCCTGATTAAATGGTGATTTTTTGGCAGTAATATTAACCCAATGTTAACTATTCTTTCTTTATCAAATAAAAACAACTGGACTAAATAGGTTATAAAAAAAATGGAGGCTGATACGATTATATCTATTAATACTAAATTAGATGGTGGAATAAACAACATTAGCGCCCAAGTTATAATTCCAGATGTAATACTGCAAACTAAAGGAAATATAAAACTGCCAACATACTCCTTTATATCAAGTGATAGCAGTTGGCATGATTTCCACATAGATAATGAGCAATACAAACACTTACCAAATATTAGCGTGATAAGTAAAACATTTAACCCCCAGTAAGCACTTGCAGCTGTTAGCGGAACAATCACTAATGAAACTTTAACTTGTAACTTAAACCACCATTTGGCATGGTTACTCAGTACAATAATATTTTTTTGTGGTATGCCTAAAATAATGAAAATAAAAATAACACAAAAGACTTGAAATACTAATGCTGCATTTAGCCATTTTTCTGTAAATAACATTAAAAATATTTTTTCACTACTAATAAAACAAAAAGTAAATAGTGGAAATAAACACAGCACTGAAAGATAAACAGAGTTCATAAATGCCTTTCGGAACTCTATCAGGTCTTCTTGCTTTTTTGCTAAAATCGGGAAACTGATCTCATTCATAGTTCCAATGAATATGTCGTTTATAATATTAGAAAGTCTCTGTGCCACGTTATAAAAGCCTAGTTCTCGTTTCCCAAGAACACCACCTATAATGACTGATTCATAATGATTTAACGCTGAAGTAACCCCGTTAGTGAGCGTGGAATATATAGCAAAACTGTTAAGTTTTACTATGCTTGCCAGTGAAAACTGAAAATTAACTAGTTTTCTGGTGGGCAAGTATACGGCTAAAAAGTTGGCAATAGACAAAACAGCTTGCGCCCAAATTAAAGCCCAAACACCAAAGTCTAACAACAACAGCACAATAATAATAATCGCAGATATAACCGCTGAACATATTGTACGCAGAGCAATTAAGGAATATAACTGCTGTTTTAATAAAACTATATTTAATGTATAAAACAGCCCATCAAAAATTAACTTCAAACATAATATAGTGATCGCTAAATTGAATGTTTGGCTTTGAAACTCAAAAAAAGAAAGCAAAGAAAAAGCGACAATAATTGCAGACAAAAATAGCGAAGCTGCCAAGTTTAGCCAAAAAATACTGCTTATTGTAAGTGTATCTTCAATTTGATATTTAATTATTGCATCACGCCAACCCGCTGGCATAAAGCTACTGACAATAAAAACAATTGCTAATGCAAGCGCTACCAGACCAAAGTCTTCAGGTGCAAGTATGCGTGCCGTATAGGCAAAAACACTAAAATTGATTAAAGGCGGGAAAAACTTGCTAAAAAACAACCATAGAATCCCTTTAGATGAGCTTCCCATTAGTAAGTAATTCTATTCAAAATAAATATCATAGTTCCATCTTTTTCATTGGTTTTTCTAAATAAAAGTAATAAACAATGGCCTTACCATATTTATTTTTTACAGTTAAATTACTTATAAAAGTTAAATTTTCATTTAATGTTGAAGTTTCGACAATTACTTTTTTAGTTATCTTTCAAAATACAAAATATTACTTAAGTGAACGCTATTACTCATAGATTCTCACATAGTCAATTACAAATTGTTGCGGGAAAATAGTGTTATCTATGCCTTTTTTTCCACCCCAGCCTCCACCAATAGCTAAATTAATAATTAGATACATTGGTTGGTCAAATGGCCAAGAGCTAATGGTATTGTCTTCTTTCTGGTAGCTGTAATGCAGTAAATTATCAATATAAAAATCAATGCGTTCGGCAGTGCGCTCAACACTATAGACATGAAACTCATCTTCAAGATCATTAACTTTTACAAAATCATTAGCGGCGTTACCTTTTCTATGATTTCGCGCATTTGTGTGAATAACCGAGTGAATCTTATTTGGTTCAAAACCAACATACTCCATAATGTCAATCTCACCACACATCGGCCAACCCACTTGTTTTATATTACTACCAAGCAACCAAATAGCAGGCCAGACACCACGCCCCTGTGGTAGCTTAGCTCTAACCTCAATTCGACCATATCCAAAGCCTGGTAAGTGCTCAGTGGTTAAGCTGGCCGATGTATAGCTATCTTTTGGCTGTTCATCAAACAAATACTGCCATAGATTTTCTGGTTTTTTAGCAGGTTGATAATGCGACTCTATTATTAAAAATCCATTTTCTATTCGGCTATTTGAGCTATTTGCTTTTTCATATCGTTGAGCTTCGCCATTACGAACATACCCTTGTTCGTAATGCCATTTACTACTATCAGGTAGCCCATCAACGTTAAATTCATCATTCCAAATTAAGCTTCCAACACCTGCAAACACGCTCTGTGAAAAAAAAAGACATAAAAATAGTGAGGTAAAAAAACGGAAATTTATAAACATAATAGATTAATACAACTCAATATTTTTCACACCAAACAGCTTAGTTACCACTCCAAAATGTAAACATCCTCTGAGCAACCAGTTGTATCGTTTAACAGGGTGTAAGCAAAATAACACCATCATAATTAAGCAAAATGTAAACTTTGAGGATGCTTTAAACATAAGTTGAGTAATAAAAAACTTACTACTAGTCGCGTTAAATAGAGTAAGTGCATAAGTTTGACCTACCCTAAACTTACGTTTTATCAACCAGTTCAAAGTTGCTCGCTCACTTGGAACAGGCTCATGAACTATGGCGTTCTCAGCAAAAGCTAATTTTGCCCCTTTTTTGAAAGCTCTTGATAGATAATCTGTATCTTCGCCACCACTTTTACCAAGCGACAAATTAAACATTTCGTTTTCAAAATATTGAGAGCTTAATTTCAACAAGGTGTTTCCTGTGTACCCTGTTTCAATTACGCCATTAACAAATACAGGTTTAGTTGAATGGAAATCACATTTAACTATCCAATTTGGTGCGTTGCTTGGGTAAACCGATATTACTGGGCCTAAAACAACATCGGCATTTTCATTTAATGCAGTTTTATATAATTCAGATAGCCACGTATTTGAGGCTGTTTCATCGTCATCAATAAAAACTAGCCACTGAGTTTCACAATTGATCAAACACGCATTTCTCGCAATGGATATATTTCGAGATGGTGCATGGATGTATGTAAGCGTAATACCTAAACTTTTAGCTGTTTCTTCGATGAGTTGACGCATAGTAGGCTCAACATCATTGTCAGCAACAACTACTCTTACTTGCATATCCTCAGGTAATATCTGTTCAGCTATTGAGGTTAACGTTTGCTGTATTTCAGCTCGCTTATATGTACATATAGCAATGGTAATTTCAGCCATTATGGTTTACCCGTAACGAAAGAAACTGAATTGGTAATCAACTTATTGCAAAAACCAATTGACCAACCAAAATGCATGGTAGCTGCAATAAATCCTGATAGAAGATTAGTTAATGAACGACTCCTCAAAGCGAGCAAAGCTCCATAACCTAAACACACGCTTAGCCAGCCAATAAAAGGAATAGTAAATATCCAGCTAATTGGCGCAAGTAAACAAATTAACAAGCATGGAAATACTGATAAGGGTATTAACTGTCGTATTTTAGGAATTTGTTTGTGCTTTAAAGCGTTACTCGCACGCCCTACACCATAACGATAATATTGAACAAATAGGCGATAAAAAGAATCGCGTGGGAAATATTTCATCTTTGTTTTCCCAGTTAACCAAATTCTATACCCTGCAGCAGTTAGCCTAAAATCAAGCTCTGCGTCTTCGTTTGCAATAAATGCCTCATCATAGCCACCGACTTTCTTAAATGCTTCAATGTTCATTAGCGCATGATGTCCGTGAATAACCCACTTACCCTCATTACTATCGTTACGATGAGCAGACCCGCCATTACCTAATTTAGAGTTTTGTGCGCAGGCAGCGGCCTTTTGAAAACTATTTATTCCGACTGTATCCATGCTTATCACGACAGAATCTGCCTTGACTGCTAACACTTCTTCATAAAGTGTTTTTAAAAAGTTTGACGGATATTCCCCATGTGCATCTACTCTTGCAAAATAAGTAAAATCGTTGCCAAATTTTTCTACAGCTAAATTAATTCCAGCACTTTGAATTTTTTTCGGGTTATTGATTAATTTTATATTTGGATAATTTTTACAATAACTATTAACAATAGCTAACGTGTTATCGCTGCTTCCACCATCAGCAACAACAATGAGTTTTGGTGATTCGTTAGTGAGTTGCTGTAACAATTTCGCTATGTGTGCTTCTTCGTTTAAGCAAGGTATTACTACTAATAAATTTAATTCACTCACTTAAAGCTCCCATCAGTTTCATACGCCCATTTCGCGAGTGCATTTTTAAGGCCATTATCAAATAACAAGCCTTCATCTTCGAGCCACTGGGGGTATACATCAGTCGAGTTTATTAGTTTTAAAATACGTTCAGGGTGAATACCGATATCTAGAAAATTCACTGCTTTTAATAATGAAGCACTTGCCAACATTACACCTTTCGGAAAGAGCATTGTTTTTACATTCGGAAAGTGCTGATCTTGAAAAGCATTTACAATGTTCTCTAATGTATAACGAGTGGTATACGCACCATTAAATAAAACAAAGTGAGTGTTTTTATTTCGGGCGTGCTCTATTGCATAAAGTAAATCATCAACATAAATACACGATTTGATAGTATCTTTTCTGCCAGGGTATATAAAAAAACCTTTATCTAACAAGCTAGCAAGGCGGGTAAAGTTCCCCCCCTCCCCCGGACCAAAAACAACTGCAGGCCTAACAATGATCAGTTTTGAGCTTTTATTACGCTCGTGCCATGCTTTGTGAATTTGCTCTGCCATCATTTTAGAATAACCATAAGACGAAACGGGTGTTGGTGTTGATGCCTCCGTTTTTCTGCTCTCGCTTGCTCCATACACTGATATAGAACTTGTGAAAATAATTTCACTTATGTCATTATTTTCAGCAAACTTAGTTACCTCATTCGCACCTAAAATGTTAGTTTCATAATATTCATGATGTTCATGGCCAGGGGTTGTATGTATAGCTGCAAAATTAAAAATAGTTCTGATACTTTTACCATTAAGTGAAAACGCACTTAAATCTCTCACATCTGCAGTTATATAAGTAACACCTTCAACATTTATTTTTGGTGGTTTTATATCGACTGAAATTATTGGCGATATATTACTCTGAACTAATTTATTAATAAGGTGTGAGCCAATAAAGCCAGAACCACCAAATACTATAACGCCACTCATACATTCCACCTTAATTTTATAGACTTTAATTCAGTTGTTTGTTTTAAATAAACCCATGCAGCACATATTAAAAAATGTGAAATTGTAAATTGTGAAAACCAACCAGCTTCCAAAAAGGTCTGCAAAAACATATATAAAAACACCATCAGTGCAAATCCTTCTTTACTACCAAATTCTAAATTTTTGTTGTTCGCTAATAACCGAATAAACTTACCAAGTAACAAAATAAAAATAAAACCACCAAGTAGCCCCATTTCTACCGTTATATCGATATACATGTTGTGGAAGTTGAACCCGGCGCCCGAAGGGACATGTGCAAACTCCCAAATCTCTTCTGCTAATGGATTGCCTACATAAAATGCACTTTGGAATCCTAATCCAAAAATTGGATTTTCAGTGATACTCTCTAACCCACGTGACCAAATAAATGTACGCCCTGTTAATGTTGGATCTTTACCCAAATCGTACATTACATTATCAAATGTGCTGGTATTCCCAATCAAAATTAAAGTTGCAACCAAAATTAAAAAACTTACAACTATAAGCCAGTTAAATTGACCTCTTACAAACAAAGACAATTTAATCCTCTGATAATAAATATATAAAAAAGCCAATAGCATCACTAAAATGGTTGTTACTATGGAACCTAAGCTATTAGCTTTGAGCAAAACTAAAAATGATAAAACGACTAGTACTGCCCCAAAGATATTAATCGTACGTTGAAAGCTTTTGCTTTTGTAAATAGCAAACCCAACTAAAACACTTAAAGCTGCATTCATTGATAAAAAGTTTTTACTATCAAATATACCGATTAAGCTACGCTCTCCTGTCATGCCATTTAAGGCATACCTGTCAGATACGAAGCATAAAAACATTGTGACAAAAAAACAGAACCCTGCAATTTTAATGAACGAATCAAAACGAACAACTGCAGCGATTATCATTGCAAACACAGTAGTAAGTAATAATTGAATACCACCTCGTAATGCTGTAAGTGGGATATCTGACCAAGCGCAAGACACGATAGCTAATAGTGGTATTGCTAAAAGTAGCTTGTTATTAATAAGCAGGTCTAATAATTTATTTTCGTAAAGTATACAAAACAGCACGCCACTGATTAAAAAACACAATGCCGCTATAGCGCCAAACAGCGTATTAAATAACATACCTGTAAAACACATAAATAGCAGAGCACTTTCCACAAATTGCTTATTAATTTTTAGCATTGTAAGCTGTCACTGTTTTTTCATGTGTATTTTTTAAGTTTGCCACCAGTAAAAACACTGGTAAAGAAAGCAACCCCATGGGCAATATCACAAGGGCCATCCAACCAACTTTTGTTTTTCTTGAGCGGCAAAAGTAAACACCCTAAAAAGCCTTTTAAAATATAAATAGCCCCTTTTAAGAAACAAAAAGCTAAAGCAAGCGATTTCCCTTTATTTGATTGCTCTATTCTGTAACCTGTACCACCAAACCTAAATGTTCTTTTTATAGCCCAAGAGAAGTTGATACGTTCATTTTCTACATATTCATTAACAATCGCATTTTTGACCCAACAGATCTTGGCCCCTGCTTTTGAGTAACGAGAAAAAAATTCTTTATCACTTCCACCGGTTTTCATATCTTCGCTGAACCAGATTCCATTTTCATTGGCAAACTTTACATCAAATAATACGTTGTTTGTTGCTGCCCATTTGCACAATTTACCGTCATCTAAATTGCGTTCTTTGTAAACAGTTGCATTTTTGAATACAGGTTTTGTATTTTTTGGAAATATAGGTTTTTGTGGCCCAGTAACAGCTTGAACATCGTCTTTCTTAAGTCTCGTTACTAACTCATAAAGCCACTCAATATCAATCTCAGCGTCGTCATCAACAAAAGCCAAGTGAGAATAGTTATTATCAATTGCAAATTTAAGCCCAGCATTTCTGCCATATGGAATGCCTTTTTTAGGCTCTAAAACATGTGTAAATTCAATATCTGATGTTTCAGATAAACTATTTATTAATGAAACAACGCCTTCATTAGGTAAAGCATTATTCTCTACAATTAATACACTAAACTTATCAACTACAGGTAATCTTAATTTAGTTATTGAATTCAAACAAAATGATAATGTTTCTGCTCTGGTTCCCGTTGTCAAAATAGATAAACATATTTTCATGTTATACACTGCACCTGCCAATTGAATAATAACGGAATGATTTTTTTGCTAACCTTTCAGGTTCAAATAAATTTCGACCATCAAAAATAACAGCTTCACTAAGCTGCTGCTTAATTAAAGAAAAATCAGGTGCTTTGAAGTTTTGCCATTCAGTACAAATAACGAGGGCATCAGCACCGTTTAGCGCAGATTCTTTAGTCCCCATTAAGCTTAAATCTGAACGCGTTCCATAGATACGCTGAGTTTCATTCATCGCTTCAGGATCGTATGCTTGTACTTTAGCACCCGCTTTCCACAGCTGTTCCATGAGGACACGACTTGGCGCGTCTCGCATATCATCCGTGTTAGGCTTAAAGCTTAAACCCCACAAAGCAAACGTTTTACCACTTAAATCAAGACTATCCTCTGTAGCACCATAATGTTTGCTTATATATTCAAACAACTTATTTTTTTGAGCATAGTTTACGGCTTCGACCGCTTTTAAAATTTTTGATTCGTAGCCAATATTATCGGCTGTTCGTACAAGTGCTTGTACATCTTTTGGGAAGCATGATCCACCGTATCCACAACCTGGGTAAATAAACTGGTAGCCAATACGCGGGTCTGAACCAATACCGTGGCGTACATGTTCAATGTTAGCACCCACGTGTTCAGCGATATTCGCCATTTCATTCATAAAGCTGATTTTAGTGGCAAGCATGCAGTTAGCAGCATATTTAGTAAGCTCGGCACTTTTAATATCCATTACAATAATTTTTTCATGATTTCGATTAAATGGCGCATATAGTTCGCGCATTTGCTCTTCTGCATCAGCTGAATCTGTACCAATAATTATACGATCAGGACGCTTACAATCATTAACTGCAGCCCCTTCTTTTAAAAACTCAGGATTTGATACCACTGAAAAGGTTAAATCACTTTTACTGCTATCAAGTACAGATTGTATTGTCGCTTTAACTTTATCTGCAGTGCCAACAGGTACTGTTGACTTGTCGATAATTAATTTTGGACTTTCCATATATGTAGCAATGGTTTCTGCTACTTTTAGTACGTATTTTAGATCTGCAGAGCCATCTTCGTCTGGCGGAGTACCTACTGCAATAAACTGCAGTTCACCAAATTCAACACCAAATTGAGCATCTGTTGTAAATGTTAAACGCCCTTCCGCGAAGTTTTTTTCAACTAACGGTGTTAAACCTGGCTCATAAATAGGAATTATGCCTTTTTTTAGATTTTCTATCCGTGTTTCATCGATATCAACACAGCATACGTCGTGTCCTGCATCTGCCAGCACAGCCGCTTGTACAAGGCCTACATAGCCAATTCCATAAAATGTAACTTTCATTTTAAACCTTTAAGACCCTAGTAGTGCTTTAGCACGTTTAGTAAACTCTTCACCCATTGTGGTTGACTGCATTGCATACTCTACGTTTGCGAGCATGTAACCTAGTTTTGAGCCACAATCGTGCGACTTACCTTTTAAATGATACGCTTCAATTGTTTCAAGATGACGTAACTGCAGTAATGCATCTGTTAATTGTATTTCGCCGCCAGCCCCCGGAGGCGTATATTCGAGCAAGTCCCAAATAGCAGGCGATACAACATAACGCCCTGTTATGGCTAAATTACTGGGCGCTTCATCATTATTTGGTTTTTCAACCATGTTAGTAATGGCTGCATTTTCACCAGGCTGGATTTTTTTACCTGCTAAATCAACCACACCATAGTTGTGCACTTCGTCCTGTGGGACAGGTTCAACCATAATTTGGTTATGTTGCGTGCGTTCAAATCGGTCGATCATTTGCGCTAGGTTATCAACCTTAAGGTTTGACTTATATTGATCGATAATTACGTCAGGCAATAAAATCGCAAAAGGGTTATTGCCGATGATTGGGCGAGTTTCAAGTATTGCGTGTCCTAAGCCTAACGGCGCCGATTGACGAACCGAAATAATACTTACATCTCGCGGGATTATTGAACGAACTTCCTCTAGCAAGCTGCGTTTTACGCGGGCCTCTAGAGTGGCCTCTAGTTCAAAGCTGGTATCAAAATGATTTTCTATTGCGTTTTTAGAAGCATGGGTAACCAATACAATTTCTTTAATACCAGCTTTTACTGCTTCGTTTACAACATATTGAATGAGAGGCTTATCGACTAACGGAAGCATTTCCTTTGGCGTTGCTTTTGTAGCTGGTAACATACGTGTACCCAAGCCTGCAACAGGCAAGACTGCTTTTAATACTTTCACTTCAATTCCTTTTATAGTTACTTTTGGTTATAACGTAGCTGTTTATAAATGTCGCTGCGAATAGCGAGTTTTAAGCACTACTAACCATATGGGCGGCTATTATACACAACACAAATAATCGCTCAATATAAAAAGCAGCCTTTTTGATTGTTTTAGGTTAACCTTTTGTTAATAGCTTATTTTTTGCTTTGTTTGTAATCTATCAATTTACTTTCAATGGGAATATAATAGTGTTGTTAACTTTTAAGGGATGGGATTTGTGCGCGTAGGAATTTGCATAATTATATTAGTGTCTTTTTTTGCTTGTGCACAAGACATGCTTTTACATTTGCGTAATAGCGATATAATTACCCGTGCCAAACAGTTTTACGGCGATGCAGGCCACCAACGAATAAAAACGTGGCTGAGTTTTATAGATGACTCTGCCGACAAAAGCGAATGGCAAAAAATTCATTTAGTTAATGACTTTTTTAATAAGCATATAAAGTACAAAACCGATGACGATCTTTGGCAAAAAAAAGACTACTGGGCCACCCCACTAGAAAGCTTAGGTGTAGGAATGGGTGACTGCGAAGATTATGTTATTGCTAAATACTTTACTTTAATCGCTTTGGGTATCCCAGAAGAAAAAATACGCTTTATGTATGTACGCCAACGTACCGTTAATCAACCGCACATGGTATTAATATACTTTGAACAACCTAACCAAATACCGTTGGTGCTCGACAACTTTAATACTAAACTAGTGCCTGCTAGTAATCGTGGCGATTTAAAGCCTATATATAGTTTTAACGGCCAAGGCCTGTGGTTAGCCAAATCGAAAGGGTTAGGTAATAAGGTTAAGAATAGCCGTGGGGTTTCTGCTTGGAACACTATGCTAGAACGAATTGAACAAGGTGAGCTTGCGCCCGCTAATGGTAACAACAAAGGAACTAGTAGTTATGTCTCGAATCTTTAAATATGGATTGAGTTTAAAGACCCAAGTTTATGGCTTGATCATTTTAATTTCGATTATTTCATTTTGTGTACGCGTTATTACCGACGTAGATACAACCCGTAATTACTTACAAACGCAAATGGCCAGTCATGCGCAAGACACTGCTACTAGTTTAGGGCTTTCTATATCTCCTTATTTAGAAGACGACAGCCTAATGATTGCCGAGACGATGGCAACCGCTATTTTTGACTCTGGTTACTACAGTGAAATTAAGTTTACTGATGTACAAAATAATACTGTATTTGAGTTACAAAACCCTAAACGCGTTGAATCAGTTCCTAGTTGGTTTATTAGTGCTGTTGAACTAAGTGCGCCAACTATGCATTCTGAAATAAATAATGGCTGGATGATGGCAGGTACACTCGATGTAACTAGCCATACTGGGCAATCGTATTTAACCTTGTGGCAACACACACTACGCAGTTTATATAGCTCGTTTTTACTATTGGCTGCATCACTCGCTATTGCGTTTTTAATTTTACGCGCCGTATTTAAGCCATTAAAAGCAGTAGAAGATCAAGCCACTTTAGTAACTCGCAAACGCTTTACCTTAAATAAAGAAATACCGGTTGCGCGGGAGCTTCGTACTGTTACACAAGCCATCAATAACATGGTTATAAACTTACAAAGTACGTTTGATTCATTAACCAAGCAAACTCAAGCACTGACTGAAGAAGTATATATAGATTCGTTAACGGGGTTAGGTAACCGTAGGTCGTTTGAAAACCACTTTAATTCTGTTGTAAATAACATTTCAGACGATGCGCCAATTACTGCGTTGATGCTTACCCTGCCCTCATTAAATAATATAAACCAAATAGTAAGTTACCAAGATGGTGACCAGCATGTATTAGATGCAGCTAAAATACTGAAATATGTCACAGAAGAATTACCAAATTCAACGGTATTTAGATTGAATGGCGGCACGTTTGTGTTACTTGCCCCTTATGACGTTTTATTTTTAAATAAAGCTCGTTTGGAGCTAAGTGATACATTAAGTAAAAAAGAAAACAGCCTACACATAAATGGCTATGCAAATTTAGCTATAGTTGCAGTTGAACAAGGTGTAAGTGTTGGTGAAGTACTGTCGTTGCTTGACACCGGTTGTACAATAGGCGAAGACACTGCAATTGATAATAACGATAAAGAGTCACTATTTAGCGTCAACCAATGGCGTAAGCTGATTAAGTCGATTATCAATGCCGGTGAAGTGAGCTTTTCGGTACAGCCCGTAAAACAAGCTAATAAAGTTAATTCTCAATGTTACTTTGAAGTGTTTGCACACTTTACCCATGATGGCGAAAAAGTAAATAACGGCCACTTATTTGCCATGGCCGAAAAGTTAAATTTAACCGAAGAACTCGATAAAAAAATTATACGCAATTTTGTTGATATTAAAGAGCAATACCCAAATGAAGTGTTTGCACTAAATCTTAGTAAGGCATCTTTATATTCAACTGACTTTATAGAATGGCTTACTCTTTATTCGCATACTAAGCCGGTTATAAAAACTAACTTACTCTTTGAACTGCATGAAATAAGCTTATTGTATAATGTGCATGTTGCATCGTTACATATAGATGCAATTAAAGAGTTGGGTATTAATGTATGTATTGAGCACTTTGGTACCAGCTTAACATCGTTTAGATATTTACAAGGTCTTGATATTGAATATGTAAAAATTGATGGTAGCTACATTCAAGACTTAGTAACTAATCCGCAAAGCCAATTTTATATTCAAACAGTTAACAATATTTGTCATGGTTTTGGGATTAAAGTTTTAGCCTGTTTAATTGAAAAAAACGAGACTTTAGAAATACTTGAAGACCTAGGATGTGATGGTGTACAAGGTAATTTAATACTGCCACCATCAAAAATTATCAAATCTAATGAAAATGGCGTAAATAAAGAGTTTACTTTTTGCACCGATGCGCTAAAATTTTGCAATTAGTACTCAACCAAGGGACGAGAAATGAAAAAATTACTTTTAGCTGGCTTAGTCGCTAGCGCAACAGCACTTACTGCTCTTCCAACCTATGCACAAACGGATAATGCTGCAGTGGTTCAAGAAGTGGGCATAAATAGCATAATTGATATTCTTAATAATGTAACAGCAGATACTTCACCTGAACAATTACGCGAAGATTTAGTAGAAGCTATTAAACGCATTTGTAAAAACAAAGAAGAAGTTAAGTTAGACGAAAAGCTGCTTAATGGCGCATGTGGCGCTGCAGATATTGATGCAATGGTTGCCGCTGTTGTTGCTAACTTTGGTGCAGATAACCCTTTAATTTCTGACTTTTTAGCTGCACTTACAGCTGCAGGCTTAGACTCTGATGCAATTACACTGGCAGCAATTACTGCGGGTGTTGATGCTACGACCGCTTCTGAAGCAACTGCTGCAGGTCCGGGTACTGGTCAGCCAGCTCCACCAGTAGTAAGCTTACCAACATTACCTACACCTCCAGGTTCTGGTGGTACAGGCGGTGATAACGGTATATCTGAAGTCGGTAACTAGTTTTTACTTTTAGTATATTTAAACGCAGCCTATTGGCTGCGTTTTTACTTTGTTTGAGTTTATTTTGAATCGTTTTATATTCTTTCTTATTTGTTTGACCCTATTTTTACTCCCTCTTCCTTTAGGTAGTTACCGACCTTGGGCAATTTTAGCTATTGGCATTTTAACTAGCTTTACCTTTATTACTCACCTTACCCACAGTGTGTTAAATAACAACCAAGCGCTATTTCCGCCCCGCTATTCTTGGCCACTATTTTTTACTCTAAGTGCAGTTGTTTTAGTTTGTGGTATACAACTATTTAGCGTAAGCGTTGATGCATTTCAAACCAAACAAATGTTATTAAAAACCAGCTTTTTACTCATGTTGAGCTGGCTCGTATTTAACTACTGCAATAGTGCCGAGCGAATTAAAAAATTAATTTATGCTGTAATTTGCGCCGGTGTTTTTCAGGCCTTGTATGCTAGTTATTTAAACTTATCGCCCGATATAGTAAGTCCTTTATTTGGTTACAAACATACAGATCGTGCAATTGGTACTTTTACCTATTCTAACTTTTTAGCTAATTACTTAGCTTTATGTTTATGTTTAGGCATTGGTGTTTTAATCAGTGAACTAAAACGCTCTAACAGCGGTTATCAGCCCACTGTAAAACAAACACTACGCGCTTGGGCCGAAATATTATTGAGTTCTAAAATAATTTTACGAATTTCGTTAATTATTATTATTGTGGCGCTTATTTTAACTCGCAGCCGTATGGGTAACTCGGCGTTTTTTATTGCTTTAATAATAGTAAGCTTACTAGCGCTGTTTGTTTATAAGCAAAAGCCTAAAGCATTTAAATTGCTGATTGTGAGCTTTTTCATTATCGATTTAATCATCATTGGTGCCATTTTCGATGTAGAAAAAGTAAAACAACGTATTAGCGAAACCAGCTTGCAGTCGGAAACACGTGATGAAGTTGTACGTGACTCAATTCCGCTGATTTTAGATAACCCGCTATTAGGCTCTGGTGGCGGTACTTTTTATACTGCGTTTCCTGCGTATCAGTCTGAACCCTACTCTGGCTACTACGACAATGCGCATAACGATTATGTACAATTTGCAGTTGAGCTAGGCATTCCTGCCACAGCGTTATTAGGACTGCTGGTGCTTTATTGTTTGTGGTTGTGTATTAATACTATGCGAACGCGTAAAACAGCGCTTTATCAGGGAGTGGCGTTTGGTTGCGCTACAGCTATTGTAGCAATGATGCTACATTCGTCAGTTGATTACTCTTTACAAGCCGGCGCTAATTCTATGTTGTTTATAGTGGTGTTATGTTTGGCTATATTAACCAATAAGTTACCGGCACCAAAACGGATTAAAAAACGACGAAGTTAACGGGCTGCGCAGGTCGGGTTACGGGCCTAATCTCGAAACCCGAAGCTCGTTGCCCGTCGCTAACGACATTAAAAAATGACGCGACATGAAGTCGCTGCTACGAGTCGACAATAATTTCAACCTAACACCTAATTCCTGTATTTAAATTACTGTTCTTCTAAATCAAACTCGGTGGTGTGGCCGTCGCCGTGGATTAACTGGTACCTTGCTAAATTACCCGCTTCAAGCGTGACTAAACTAATAGCTGAATCGCTTACTAAGTATTTTTGCCCTTTGCCTTTGGTCTGGTGTTTGTCTACTTCCATATGCCAGCGTTTGGTAAAAAAGTTAAGTGGGCTTTTGGGGCCGTATAAAATAGAGTCGAGCTTATCAAGCACATTTATTAGCTTGCGCGGAAACTCATTTTTAATGCCACTGGCAGTCAGTTGCCAAATTCTGTTGGGGTGATCGCCAAAACGCTTTTGCACTGAAAAACAAAACGAATAGTGTACATCGCCGGATAAAATCAGTGTTTCGTTTGGGGTGTCGGTGCGCCTAAAGGTGTTAAGTAACTTTTTAGCTGAGCCTTCGTGGGCCATCCAGTTTTCTACATCAACCATAAGTGGTTGCCCACACATGTTAAACACCGCTTGAATTGCCTCAATCGATTTAACTCCAAACACGGGAGCGGGCGATACAATAATGACTTGGTCATGGCTTAATAGGCTTTCCTCAAGCTCTGTGAGGCGTTCCCAATCAAGTAAACCTGAAGGTTCGTTAAAATTTTGCTCGTTACGCCAACGGTGCGTACGGGTATCGAGCACCACCACTTTAGGAATGGTCATTAACTCATAATGCCAATGGCTAAAGTCGTTCAGGTGCTTATCAAAGCTTTTAAATTGCCACTGCTTATCACCTGCTAAACCGTCGTTAAAAGGGCCAAGTAACGATCCGGTTTTTTGCAGTGCGTCGTTACCCATTCCTTGAAACAGCCAATAGCTTGCTAAGCCATTATTTACAATGCGCTTGCTACTGGGGTTTTGATTAATGGCTTGCTCCCACCCTGCGGTGAGATTCCAATCATCGGTTACATCATGGTCATCAAACATCATTAAGGTAGATACATTGGCAAACAATCGCTCTACCCCTGCTAAACCTTGTGCATAGTCAATTAATGCGGTTTTTTCTGCATTAAATAGCGTTTGATTTTTTTCGTTACCACCTGAGTAACTTAAATTATTTAAGTCAATGTATTGCCATGCTTGGCTACTAAAATTAAGCAAATATAGCGCTACAAACTCTTCAAAATGAATTAGGTGGTTATACGCTTTAACACTAGAAAAATGCGGTTCGTCTTTTTTTAACCAATAGCCAATACCTAGTTTTGAGCGGTTTTTCCATGAAGTAGTTGGTAACAAGTAATGGCGACCATATAGTTGCTCTGCAATGTCAGCGGGTAAATCTAAATCAAGTGGCTGCTCTTTATAAATACCTAAGTGCTTAATTAGCTGATGTATCGCTAATAGCATGGGGCCAGCTACATCGTCGGCATAAATTTGATCGCCCGAAAGCAATAATAACTGTGCCCCCTGCTGTTCATTACTTCGCTGAACGGCTTGCCAATGGCTTGAACTTACTAGGCTGTCTTTTGCAGGATGATGCGCATTGCGGCACGAACCATGTAATATTTGTGTCAGTTTTTTGGGGATCGCAAATTCAGGTAATGGCTTATTGTTAAAGCTAAACGCAGATAAATCAACAGGGCTGTCATCAAAAAATAGTTGGTATGATAATAAGGTATCGCGCGGGAATTGGCTGTTTATAGGTTTAATTACCACAAACTGTAAGAATAAATGCTCCCCTAGCCTTATGGTGTCTTGTTCGCTATAGCACTCGTAGTCAATTAACTCTATACGGCAATTTACTGGCTTTGAAGTAGCAAACTGAATACATACTGCGGTTTTTTCTGCTCGGCGCACCATGGGCCCCATAAGTAACAGTGGGTGTTGCACCGAGAGAGTCGTCATGAGGTTAGCCTTTAGCTGCTAATTTAAATAAAGAGTAAAAGTTATCAGTGGTGGCTTTTGCCAACTCGTTAAAGCTAATGCCTTTGAGCTCACTAATGTAATAAGCAACGTCTTCAACATACGCTGGCTGATTAGTTTTACCACGATATGGTACTGGCGCTAAGTAAGGCGAGTCGGTTTCAATAAGCAGTCGGTCGAGTGGAATTTGTTTTACTACTTCTTTTAGCTCTACCGCATTTTTAAAAGTCACAATGCCTGAAATAGAAATATAAAAACCCATATCAATGGCTTTTTTGGCCATATCCCAATCTTCAGTGAAACAGTGCAATACTCCACCGCAATTTTCTGCTTTGTGCTCACGCATTAGATTAATGGTATCGGCACGGGCATCACGGGTATGAATAATAAGTGGCTTTTGTAATTCATTAGCTACCTCAATATGGCCAACAAAACTCGCTTGTTGCACTGCATGGGTGTCTTTTGCGTAATAATAATCGAGCCCAGTTTCGCCAATCGCCACTACTTTGTCGTGTGAGGCTAAATCAATTAATTGCTGTTTATTAAGCGCGTCTTTTTGATCGAGCGGGTGCACACCACATGACGCAGACACGTCGTTGTAATGTTTTATTTGCTCTAGCATATTGGGGAACTGATCAAGTGTGACGCTTACACATAAAAAATGTTCTACTTTTTTAGCGCGAGCGTTATCAAGTACTTGGTCTAGGTTTAAATCGAGTTTATCAAAATCAAGACGGTCTAAATGGCAATGAGAATCTACAATCAAAATAAGGCCTGTTTTTACTACATGGTATAAGTTGGATTGCCGGAGTTTAACATAGTCCCCAGCAGTTTTTCGATCTTCGCGTTTAGATTGGTTTTGTCATCTAAAAAGCTAATGCCGATCCCCGGTGGATTTGAGCTCTGAGCGCCTTGTGGAGTGACCCACGTAACCTTTCCGGTAACCACGTCATCTTCTAGCGCATCTGGCAAGGTAACGCGTAAGGCAAGTGAATATCCTGGTTCATAACGCATATTAGTGCGTACAAATAAGCCACCTTTTTTTAAAAAAGGCATGTAACAGCGATATAGTTCGTCAAGGTCGTCTATATCTACTAATAGCTCTTGCATATCTAGTCCTTTTTATTGGTTACGTAATATGTACGCTAGTCGTGATACCGCAAGCGGTAAATTTAGCCCAAGTATTTGTATATTATTCTGTAAAAAATCATTCAGCGCTTGCTGAGCTACTTGGTAAGAGTCAAAACTCATACCATTTAAAAGCTGTTGTTTGAGCTGCTCACTTAAAAATAAAGTAAAAATACGAACAAGCTCAGGCTGTTTATTTATTATATCGACTAACGCATTGAAATTATGGCTTTGTTTAAACTCAGTTGCAAATTTATAAAGCGTATCAATATTTTCTAGCTGATTTTGCTGTTGCCACTGCTTTACTTGTAGTGGTTGGCTATAAAATAACGACAACCACGGATAATTAGGCACATCTAGAGAGCTAAGCCATTGTTGAGCTAATTGATTATTAGTTACTTTAACTTCGGTTTTAGCACAACGGCTTAAAATAGTCGCTGGTAACTGCGCCACTTGGCTGGTAGTCAAAATTAAAAACCGGCTATTACTTGGCTCTTCAAGGGTTTTTAATAACGCATTAGCCGCTGCGGTGGTCATTTTTTCGCAGTTTTGAATAATCGCTACTTTATTGCCATTTTGAGCTGCGGACTGGTGCATAAAATCGCTTATGCCGCGAATATCATCAACACCTATGCTTTGCCCTTCTACTTGGGTAATGCGCTTGTCTGGGTGTGTACCCGCTAAGTTTAATGAACAACTTTTACAGTGCCCACAAGGGCTTAGTACGCTAGTGGGGCTACTTAACTGTGCTTGCGTATTTTGGCATAACAAACTGTTTGCGAGCTGCTCACTTAGTTCAAACTTGCCAACGCCAATGGGCCCACACAACAGCTGCGCATGGTGAAAACGCTTCGCTTTATAGCTTTGAGTTAAGCGTTGCTCTACCTCATTAAGCCACGGCAATGCCATATTATTTTAACCCTGAAAAAAATGTGCGTAGTACATTGGTAATATCACGATGTACTTTATCGATGCTTTGGTTGGCATCAACTGTTTTTATGCTGTCATCATCATTTGCAAGCTCAATGTAACGCATACGGGTGCGCTGGAAAAACTCAATGGCTTCTTGCTCAATTCTATCTAGCTCACCCCGGCCTTTTGCACGTTCAAGGCCAATAACAGGGTCTATATCTAAGTAAATAGTTAAATCGGGTTTTAAACCTTTTAACACCATAGACGATAATGACGCTAATGTGTTTGCACTAATACCTCGCCCACCGCCTTGATACGCCTGTGACGATAAATCGTGACGATCAGCCAATACCCACTGGCCTTGTTCAAGCGCTGGGTTGATCACATTATGCATTAGTTGTGAACGCGCGGCATACATAATTAGCAGCTCAGTTTCAAAAGCTATTTCTTCTTGGTGTTCTGCTTTTACTAAAGTACGTAACGATTCAGCCAGTGGTGTTCCACCGGGTTCGCGCACATTGATAAAATCAACATGGTGATGATTTAAAAAGTCTTGGCACAGGGCAATGGCGGTAGATTTACCCGCGCCCTCTAGGCCTTCTATAACTATAAATTTTGGTTTCATAAACACTAATTCTTTTTATTTAAAATATACTGGTTAACCGCCGCATTATGTTGTTTTAATGTGGTTGAAAACTGATGACTTCCATCACCTTTGGCTACAAAGTAAACATACTCGCTTTTGGGCGGGTTTACCGCCGCTAAAATGGCTTCTTTGGAGGGCATCGCAATCGGTGTGGGCGGTAATCCGTTAATACGATAGGTATTATACGGCGTGTAATTTCTTAGGTCTTTACGTTTGATATCGCCATCAAAGCTTTCGCCTAGCCCATATATTACAGTAGGGTCGGTTTGTAAGCGCATATTGGTATTTAAGCGATTTATAAACGCTGAAGCAATTAACGGGCGCTCACTAGCAAGCGCGGTTTCTTTTTCGATAATAGAAGCCATGATCAGGGCTTCATAGGCGGTATCGTAAGGTAAATCACTTGCCCGTTGCTGCCATGCATCTGCCAATGTTTGCTGCATTTTTTGCCCAGCGCGTTTTAATAAACTACTCGCATTGTCGTTACTATGATAATGATAAGTATCGGGAAATAGCCACCCTTCAAGGTGAATTTGTTTGCCGATTATTTGCTCGCCAAGCTGCTCGAGTTTTAAATCGTTTTGTAAATGTGGAGCAATTTTTATCGTATTTAATACATCTCTAAGTGCTTGACCTTCAATAATGGTAAAACTAAAACTAATTTGCTCACCCTGGTTTATTTTTTTTATGTTGTTTATTACGCTATCTGCGCTTAACTCGTACAAACCTGCTTTTAGGTCAGTCAAGGTTGGGTCGAGTTTAGCTAATATTTGAAACCGCCAGCAATCTTCAAGCCACTGCTGCTGTTGCCATTGGCGACATAACTTATTAAAACCGGTGCCTTTTTCAACTTTGAATTGGGTATTAGTGGCTACCTTTAATGGCGTTTGAATGGTTGCTTGTAATTGCTGGTAGCCAATCACAGAGCTAAAAAAAGCCAGTAGTAATACTGATAATATAACTTTTAACACTAAGCCTCCTTGGCTAGTAACTCGTTTAGTAATGATTGACTATGCGCAATATCAAAATAGTGCTCGCCTATGCTTTTTACCGGCACAATTTTCATTAAGCTGTTACATAAAAATACGGCGTCTGCTTGGGTAAGGTCATCAACGCTGACAGTTTTAAACTCAACGGCTAATTTATCACATAAAGATTGTAGAAAAACACCTTTAATACCGCATTCATCGAGCCTTGGGCTAAATACTTTATTATTTTTTATTGCAAAAATATTAGCCGCTGAGGTTTCAATTACATTGTTGTTGTAATCAAGGACTAACGCATCATCGGTATGCTGAGCTTGCAGGGCATTTTTGATCAATACTTGTTCGAGCCTATTTAAAGTTTTAAGCCCAGCTAAATGAGGTTGAACGGCCAGCTTAATCGGGCTAATAGCTAAACTAATGCCCGTATCTGTTAAGCTGTTGTAATGTTTTGGATAAGGTAAAACACTCACAATAATATTTAAATTACATTCGCTTGGTGGCGCATAGCCTCGCCCGCCCTCGCCGCGTGTTACCACAATTTTAACAACCGCTTGCGCCTGTGATGCTACTTGCTGAGTAATGTGCGACTCAAGAGCTGTAAACTCAAGCGCCGGAAACCCTAAACGCTGCGCGCATTCAATCAAGCGTGCTTTGTGATAAGCCCAATGCTCAACCTGTCCATCAGTAATAATTGCGGTGGTAAAAAAGCCATCGCCATAGTTTAAGGCCCTATCACGGGTGCTTATGCTACTGGTTTCGTTTGCTGCTATTATTGTTTGCATATTTTTTTACACATAAAAAAACCCAGTTAAACAACTGGGTTCTTATTGTCGTTCGTTGTTAAAAAAGATTATACCTTTTTAAACAGTAACGAGCCATTAGTACCACCAAACCCAAATGAGTTACACAAAGCGTAATCAAGCTTAGCATCACGTGCAGTGTGCGGCACGTAATCTAAATCACAGTCTTCGTCTGGGTTATCTAAGTTAATTGTTGGCGTCACTTTTTGCTCGGTCAACGATAAAATAGACACTATCGACTCAACAGAACCTGCAGCTCCAAGTAAGTGACCCATCATAGATTTTGATGAACTTACCATTACATCTTTAGCTGAATCACCAAAAATGGTTTTAACTGCTGACGTTTCTGCTTTGTCACCCGCATGAGTAGACGTACCGTGTGCGTTAATGTAGCCAACTTGCTCAGCATTTACTTGCGCATCGTTTAATGCGTTTTCCATTGCCAGGGCTGCACCTGCGCCATCTTCTGGTGGTGAGGTCATGTGGTAGGCATCACCACTCATGCCAAAACCAACAAGTTCTGCATAAATTTTAGCGCCACGGGCTTTAGCGTGTTCGTATTCTTCAACAACCACCACACCGGCACCATCAGAAAGTACGAAACCATCACGGTCTTTATCCCACGGGCGAGACGCTGCTTGTGGATCGTCATTACGCGTTGAAAGCGCACGTGCGGCGTTAAAGCCACCCATTCCAATTGGCGTACACGCTTTTTCTGCACCACCGGCAACCATTGCATCGGCATCGCCGTAGGCAATCATACGTGCGGCATGACCAATGTTGTGCAGGCCTGTAGTACATGCCGTTACAATTGAAATATTAGGACCACGCAGGCCGTGCATTATCGATAAATGACCCGAGATCATATTAATAATGGTAGACGGTACATAAAACGGCGATAACTTACGTGGGCCGCTGTTTAATAATTTTACGTGGTTTTCTTCAATAAGGGTTAAGCCACCAATGCCTGAACCCACCGCTACACCAATGCGTGATGCGTTTTGTTCAGTAACTTCGAGGCCAGAATCTTGAAAAGCTTGAACACCCGCTGCAATGCCATACTGGATAAATAAATCCATTTTTTTAGCATCTTTTGGTGACATGTAAGCCGATGCATCAAAATCATTGATTAAACCAGCGAAGTGAGTACCAAATTTTGATGTATCAAAGTGGGTAATATTTTGAATACCACTTTTAGCATCTAATAAGCCTTGCCAGGTTGATTGAACATCATTGCCTAGCGGCGTCAACATTCCTAAGCCAGTTACGACGACACGACGTTTAGCCACGGTTTGCCTCCAATAAGGAATTATTATTATACCAATTAACTTAGCTCAGTTTATTTCAGCGCTAACGCTGTTGCTAGTTATGTTATTAGTATTGGGGATGATCATACCCAAGCTACCTCAAAGTGCGAGTCTCAAACCAATAACCAACGCTGAGCAATAACAATTTAATTGCTGATGATGAGTGAGGGTCTGGAATTGAATCATGGACTTTGAGGTGGTTTGGATATAAAGATTAAAGGCAGCGAATGCTGCCCTTAATTTGCGATTAATTACTCAGCGTGAGCTGTAACGTAATCGATTGCAGATTGTACTGTAGTGATCTTTTCAGCTTCTTCATCTGGGATCTCAGTATCGAACTCTTCTTCAAGAGCCATTACTAATTCAACAGTATCAAGAGAGTCTGCACCTAGGTCATCAACGAATGAAGCTTCGTTTTTAACTTCTTCTTCTTTAACACCTAGCTGTTCGATGATAATTTTCTTTACGCGTTCTTGGATATCGCTCATTCTTCTTTCCTTTATTAAAAACGCCAATGCGTTATTTTCAGATTGCGGCGTAGTTTACGTCCGATAATTCTCTGATTCAATCTTTTGACCATAAATAATTTGCTGGTCAAACCTCTTGAGTGTTTATTTTATCTTTTATCGCTTATTTTCACAGCGATTTCAAGTATGTTTAAAGCAAGTTTGCGAAAAATTCAATATTTTTTAGCAAACCCGCATGCAATTTATAGTTTATTTAATTCGCATTGCGAACTTAAACCATGTACATCGCACCATTTACATGCAAAGTTTCACCTGATACATACGCAGCGGCGTCAGATGCTAAATAACATACTGCAGCTGCAATCTCATCTGGCTGACCTAAACGACCCGCAGGTACGTTTGCAAGCGTTGCTGCTTTTTGCTCATCTGTCAAATCATCGGTCATGTCTGTTTGAATAAAACCAGGTGCTACCACGTTTACAGTAATACCACGAGAAGCTACTTCACGCGCTAGTGACTTAGAAAAACCGATAACACCCGCTTTAGCTGCTGCATAGTTGGCTTGACCCGCATTACCCATAGTACCCACTACAGAGCCGATATTGATGATACGGCCGTTCTTTTTCTTCATCATTGGGCGAAGTACGGCCTTAGATAAACGGAAGATAGAACTTAAGTTGGTATCGATAATATCGTCCCACTCATTTTCTTTCATGCGCATCAATAAATTATCGCGCGTAATACCGGCATTATTTACTAATACATCAATATCACCTAAATCGGCTTTAATTGCCGCTAATGTCGCCTCAATCGATGCAGGATCAGTTACGTTTAACGCATAGCCCTTACCGTTATCACCTAAGTAGTTACTAATTTTAGCCGCACCCGACTCGCTTGTTGCTGTGCCCGCTACTTTTGCACCTTGTGCTACTAATGTGTTTGCAATGGCCTTACCAATACCACGGCTAGCGCCAGTGATCAGGACAACTTTGCCCTCTAAAGAAAATAAATTACTCATTTTATATACTCTTATTTAGCTGAATCGATTGATGCAAGGTCGTTAACTGAACCACACACCATCGCTTTATCAATACGTTTTGCAAGCCCGGTTAATACTTTACCAGGACCAAATTCATAACTTTGCGTTACACCTTGTGCAACTAGTGCTTGAACCGTTTCGGTCCAGCGTACTGGGCTATATAGCTGGCGCACTAATGCCTCTTTAATTGCATCTGCTGAACCCTCAGCTTTTACATCAACATTATTAATTACATCACACTTAGGTGTATTAAATGTTAAAGCAGCTAAATCGGTGGCTAATTTCTCAGCAGCTGGTTTCATTAGTTCACAATGTGACGGTACGCTTACCGATAATGGCAGTGCACGTTTTGCTCCGGCTTCTTTACAAGCAACAGAGGCTCTATCAACTGCATCTTTATGACCGGCAATAACCACTTGCCCTGGCGAGTTATAGTTTACTGGAGAAACCACTTCACCTTGTGCCGCTGCTGCACAAGCGGCTTTAATTTCATTGTCGCCTAAACCAATGATTGCGGCCATAGAACCTACACCAGCAGGTACGGCTTCTTGCATGTATAAACCGCGATTTTCAACCAGTTTTACGGCTTCGCTTAAACTGATCACATCGCTACATACTAAAGCTGAATACTCACCCAAGCTGTGACCTGCCATAACTACGTCTGCATCTGGGTTTGCAGCTAACCAATGACGATAAATAGCCACGCTTGCGGTTAATAGTGCAGGCTGAGTACGGTGTGTTTGATTTAGTTTTTCTTCTGGACCGTTAAGTACAAGGTCTGCTAGGTCGTAACCAAGTGCGGTTGAAGCTTCTGCAAATGTAGCTTTTACTATGTCAGAACTCGCTAGTAGCTCTTGTAACATACCCACAGTTTGCGAGCCTTGACCTGGAAAAAGAAGTGCAATTTTTTGTGCCATAATTTGCTCTTTTAATTAAACAAAATAAATAATTTATAACACGGCACGTTAACTGTTATTCAACCGCCGTGTCTTTAGAATGTGTTTTTTCGAAAATAGCAGCTATTTTATCTGGAAGTTGACGTTCTACTTCTTTCACTGCTTCGTCGATTGCGGCATGAAATGCTTTAGCTGAGGCATTTCCATGGCTTTTAACAACAATACCGCGCAATCCTACCAGAGAAGCGCCGTTATACTGGTCGGGGTTCACTCTTTTATAGAGTTTTTTTATGATTGGCGCCAACATAAACGCCATACACTTGTAAACGACGTGCTTTTCGAGGGCACGGGTAAACTTTTTCATGATAAGTTTAGCAATGCCTTCACAGGTTTTAAGTGCAACATTGCCAACAAAACCTTCACAGACAATAACATCGGCCTTGCCAGAAAAAATATCGCTGCCTTCACTGTAACCAATATAATTAATCAGCTCGCTTTGTTGCATTAATTGTGCGGCTTGCTTAATTTCTTCGTGGCCTTTTATATCTTCAGCACCAATATTCAATAAACTCACTTTAGGGTTATCGCAGCCAAGTGCTTGACCTGCAACCACAGAGCCCATAATGCCAAACTGATACAACATTTGTGCATCACAATGCACGTTAGCGCCTAAATCGAGTAAGTAAACGGGGTTTTTACGTTCAGTAGGTACAGCAGAGATAAGTGCGGGACGTTTCACCCCTGGAAGCATTTTTAATACGTAATGCGCCATAAAAAATAGCGCCCCTGTATTGCCAGAGCTAACACAGGCTTGCGCTTCACCCGATTTAACTAAATCAAGGGCAACTCGCATGGAGGAATCTTTTTTTGAGCGTACAGCAACAGCGGGTTCGCAGGCATTGGTAACAACGTCGTTACAATGGCGAATAATTAATCTAGGATGAGAAAGTGAATCGAGTGATTCTAATTGTTTAGCTATTACTTGCTCGTTGCCACATAAAATGAGTTTTAAGTTGGCATTAGCATTTACCGCACGAACGGCTGCGGGGATAGATGAACGGGGGCCATAATCGCCCCCCATCATATCTAACGCTATGGTTAGATTAGTCAGCATATAGCAATCTCTTAGTTAGAAATTACTTGAACGCCTTTGTAGTAACCATCTGCAGTCACATGGTGACGACGATGAGTCTCACCAGATGTTTGGTCTACAGTTAAAGTTGGACCACTGATCGCATCGTGTGAACGGCGCATGCCGCGTCTTGCACGAGACTTTTTGCTTTTTTGTACAGCCATAGTCTTCTCCTAAGAATCTTTCTTAAGTTGTTTCAAAATATCAAATGGATTTGGTTTATCATCTTCCGCCTTTAAAACACCAAAGCTGGCAGGCTCTGCTGTATAACTGCATGAAGCTTCGTTGTGGGTAGGCACTAATGGCACTGCTAAAATAAGTTCGTCTTCGATTAACTCAAACACGTCTATTTCACCATTTTCATCAAGTGCTACTTCGTCGTAGCTTTCTGGAAGATCATCTGACTCTGCATCCAAACCGACTGGCGAATACACAAAGTCTTGATCCAAATCCAACCCTAAATCACCATTACAACGTTGACAAGTGACAGTTACGTGTGTGGACAGATTGCCACTAATCACAACTAAACCTTGCTCATCGTTTTTGCAATGAATTTTTACCGCTATTTCACCTACTTCTTCCTGGATAACCCCTCGTAAACGAGGAAGTTTCTCAAGCGGTACAACGCCGTCATACTTTAAACGATGCTGAGCTGCTTTGCCCGGATGAAGGGTGATGGGAATTTTCACCTTTTGCATAGGGGCTGCATCATATAGATAGTTAGTAAGTTAGTCAAAGTAAAAAACCAATTTTACGTTGTTTTTCACGTGTTTTACTCACGGATCTGATTTATCCTAACTCAATCTGATTTACGCTAGGAAAACATGCCATGAAGCACTCCCTTATATTAGCCTCAAGCTCGCCATTTAGGCAGTCTTTATTACAAAAATTTAATCTGCCGTTTGAAACTTTTTCGCCGGATGTTGACGAAACGCCGCATAAAAACGAAACACCAAGCAACCTTGTTAAGCGCCTCAGTGAATTAAAAGCGGCTGCAGCCGTCGATCATTTTGACCAAGGTCTCGCGATTGGCTCAGATCAAGTTGCTGTATTTAATCAGCAAATACTAGGTAAGCCGCACAATAAAGAAAACGCAATAAAGCAATTGAGCTTATTTAGCGGGCAAACGGTCACTTTTTTAACTAGCTTGTGTCTGTACGATGTACATACTAAACAAAGCAAAACGATTGTTGAGCCCTTTAATGTAACCTTTAAAACGTTAACAACGGCGCAAATAAGTGCTTATTGCGATGCAGAGCAACCTTATAACTGTGCAGGTAGTTTTAAAAGTGAAGGCTTGGGTATTTGTTTATTTGAAAAGCTCAGTGGTGATGATCCAAATAGTTTAATTGGTTTACCACTCATTAAACTCAGCCAATTACTGGCTGAGTTTGGTGTTGATGTATTAGCAGCGCAAACTAACTGATTAGCCGAGTAATATATTTTGCAACTGCTGATAGTTGTTAGCGGTTGCAATCGGGGTTAATTCATTGAGTTGCGCAGCGTTGTGCACACCCATGGTTACCCCTATTCTATCCATGCCAGCGGCTTTTGCCATTGCCATATCTATTTGCGTGTCGCCTATCATTAGCGCTTCATCAACACTTACCCCTAGCTCTTCAAGCAATTGATAAAGCATATCGGGAGCAGGCTTTGATTTAGCGTCGTCACTGGTTCGCGTAGCACTAAAAAAGTGACGCAACTGGCTTTCATCCAATAAACGTTCCAGCCCTATTCGGCTTTTACCTGTGGCAACCGCCAATATTACGCCTTGATTTTTTAACGCAGTGAGTACCTGTGCAACGTGAGCAAACACCGGTGTTGGGGTGGTATCAAGTGCATATTGCTGTTTATAACCTGCAATAAGCGCTTCGTGATGTTCACTGCGTTCAGGAAACAAGGTTGCGATTGCGTTTTCAAGCGATAAACCAATAATATTTTTACTGGCGGTATCGCTTGGCGGCTCAATATTAAGCGATTGGGCACTTTTGCGAATGCAATTAACTATTTTGCTAATTGAATCCATAATGGTGCCGTCCCAATCAAAAATTACTAGCTTATATTTTTTAATCGGCGTTAAATTCACGCTTTTGCTGCTCTAAGTTTAACCAAACAGCTTGATAGTGCTTTATCCAGCGGTGCTTCTACTCGCATGGTGGTTTCGTTTTTAGGATGGTAAAAGCTTAAATCATGCGCGTGTAAAAATAAGCGATTTAAACCGCGTTTACGCATTGATTCGTCAAACCCTTGGTCGCCGTACTTGTCATCACAGGCAATAGCATGACCTTGGCACTGAGTGTGCACGCGAATTTGGTGAGTACGACCGGTTACAGGGGATGCCTGTACTAATGAACAATCGTTAAAACGCTCAAGCACTTTAAAACGGGTATGCGACGGTTTACCTTCCGTGTTATCAACACGTACTACGCGCTCACCCGATTTAAGGGTATTTTTACGCAAGCCTTCAGTTACATTTTTTGTTTTAGAGTCCCATTGGCCTTCTACCAATGCCCAGTAATTTTTTTCCATGGTTTTTTCGCGTAATTGCTCATGCAAAGCGGTCAGCACTGAGCGACGCTTAGCAATAAGTAAACAACCTGAAGTATCGCGGTCTAACCGATGCACAAGCTCTAGGCTGCGCTCTTCTGGGCGTAAAACACGTAATGCTTCAATAAGCCCGTAGCTTAAGCCACTACCGCCATGCACAGCCATGCCTGAGGGCTTATTAATAACAATTAGGTATTTATCTTCAAATAATATATCGTCTTCGAGGCGCGTTACTTTATCGAGTTTTGACGGTACAAACTCTTCACGCTCTGACACTCTAATTGGCGGTATACGAATAACGTCGTCTAGCTGCAATTTATAAACAGGCTTAATACGTTTTTTATTTACACGCACCTCACCCTTACGAAGAATTTTGTAAACTGCGCTTTTAGGCACCCCTTTTAAATGGGTAATAAGAAAGTTATCAATACGCTGACCTAGGTGGTCTTCGTTGATAGTGACAAAAGTTACTTGTAAGCCGGTTTTTTCTGACATTGCCTAATCACTGATTTAAGTAAAATAATTTAGTTGCTAACACGGTTATAATAGTGGGATAATCAGCAGCGCAAATATTTATTATTTGCAAATAACAACGGTGCTTTTTAACACAACAAAACATTCGTGATGCACATTCTGGGTAACCGATCATACAGATCCGAGTTAAGTTTTCCAAAGCTTTTATACATACCCAGTTAACACGTGCGCACAACTAACGGCAATGCGCGTAATATATTGCTGGTTAAGTTTGAACATGAATTGATTTTTAATGTGATAGTAAAAGCAATGAACAGATAATTTGTCTGATAGTGACGGCGTAAAAACACGCCGTTCAGAATTCGCTCAAATATTGTAGTAGTACCGTACAGCAGCTTATTTAGAACTAAAAAAATCTAATAAATAAGCGTTCATTAACATCGGTAGCGATTTTTGCTCATAAAATAGATAACGGTAGTTTTAAAAACGAAACTATGGTTTGAACCTAAAGAGCCCTACGCACCTAATATGAATGCATTTAACAAGATTGATATGACAGGCCAACTTCTGGATAAAACGTGTATTGAGCTAAATAGCCGACACATTTGAATCCTTTTAGAATTTAATAGCGTGATAACACCCTATTGTTTGCCGGCATTTAAAATACTGCGTACCAAAATACAGAGCCGTTCCGTTAAAGACCCAGTCGTGAGGCTGCACATTCTAAAAATAGGAACACCTGAACAGGCGAGAAAAACATCGTCATGTCAGCGACATAAACTAGTAGAGTAACATTATGAAACGTATGCTAATCAATGCAACGCAGCAAGAAGAAATGCGCGTAGCACTGGTTGACGGCCAGCGCCTATATGATTTAGATATAGAAAGCCCAGGTCACGAACAGAAAAAAGCCAATATTTACAAAGGCAAAATCACACGTATTGAACCATCTTTAGAAGCGGCATTTGTTGACTACGGTGCTGATCGTCATGGTTTCCTTCCATTAAAAGAAATTGCTCGTACTTACTTCCCGCAAGGTTACACCTTCCATGGTCGTCCGAATATTCGCGACGTGATCAAAGAAGGTCAAGAAGTAATCGTACAAGTTGATAAAGAAGAGCGCGGCCAAAAAGGTGCAGCATTAACTACCTTTATCAGTGTTGCCGGCAGCTACTTAGTGCTTATGCCTAACAACCCTCGTGCTGGCGGTATTTCTCGCCGTATCGAAGGTGATGAGCGTACTGAACTTAAAGAGTCGCTAAGCCGCCTAGAACTACCTAAAGGTATGGGCTTAATTGTACGTACTGCGGGTGTTGGTAAATCGTTTGAAGAACTAAACTACGATTTAAAAGCATTATTAGTTCACTGGGAAGCCATTCAACAAGCGGCAGACAGTGCTAAAGCACCATTCTTAATTCACCAAGAAAGTAACGTGATTTTCCGCGCTATTCGCGACTATTTACGTCGTGACATTGGTGAAATTTTAATTGATAAGCCACGTGTTTTTGAAGAAGCTAAAGCGCACATTGAGCGTTTTCGTCCTGACTTTATGAGCCGCGTTAAGCTTTATCAAGGTGACACACCATTATTTACGCATTACCAAATTGAAAGCCAAATTGAGTCTGCGTTCCAACGTGAAGTGCGTTTACCGTCAGGCGGTTCAATTGTTATTGACCCTACTGAAGCACTTACCTCTATTGATATCAACTCGTCTAAAGCAACAAAAGGCGGTGATATTGAAGAAACAGCACTTAACACCAACCTAGAAGCAGCGGATGAAATTGCACGTCAACTTCGTTTACGTGACTTGGGTGGTTTAATTGTTATCGACTTTATTGATATGACACCTCCACGTCATCAACGTGAAGTAGAAAACCGCTTAAAAGATGCTGCTCGCCCAGACCGTGCCCGTGTACAAATTGGCAAAATTTCGCGCTTTGGTTTACTTGAAATGTCGCGTCAGCGCTTACGCCCTTCACTAGGTGAAGCAAGCCAAGGTGTTTGTCCACGTTGTAGTGGTCAAGGTACTATTCGTTCAAACGAGTCAATTGCACTATCAATTTTACGCTTGATTGAAGAAGAAGCGATTAAAGACAACACTGCACAAGTAAACGCACAAGTGCCTGTTGCCGTTGCCGCTTATTTATTAAATGAGCAGCGTCGTAGCGTTCACCGCATTGAAAAGCATCATAAATGTGATGTAGTGATTATTCCTAATCAACACATGGAAACACCACATTACGAAGTTATGCGTTTACGTAAAGACGAAACACTTGAAACAGTAAGTTATGAGCAAGTTGTTGCGCCTGAGCCTGAAGCATTTGAAATGTCTAAATCGCCTGCAGCACCTGTACGTGAAGAGCCGAAGCTTAAAGGTGTCGTTATGCCTTCTAGCCCTGCTCCACAAGCAGCAGCAAAAGCAGCGCCGGTAGTAGAAGCAAAAGCTGAAATTGGCTTATTTACTGCACTTGGTAAATGGATTAAGTCGTTATTTGCAAGTGAAAGTGAGCAAACAACACAAGAGTCTACAGATAAGAAATCTCAAGAGCGTACCAATAACAACCGTGGCAATGATAATCGTCGTCGAAACAACAACCAACGTCGTCGCAATAATAACCCACGTAATAAACCACGCAACGAACGTAATACAGATTCTGAAACTAAAAATGAGTCAGCACCTGTAAATGATACGCAAGAAAAGAATGAAAACCGCAATAAGCGCCGTCGTAATTCAAATACGCGTAAACGTCCTGAGCATAAAACAGAAGATAAAACGCAAGTAAAAGCAGAGGCAACTCAAAAAGCGGATACTGCACCTAAATCTGATAAGAATGCTGAGCCAAAAGAGCAAAAGCCTAAAGTACGTCGTCAACGTCGTAATTTACGCAAAAAAGTTCGCGTACAAGACGAAAGTGCTGAGCAAGTTCAAACAATAGAACAAGCTGTTGAGCAACCTGTGGTGAAAGAAGAAAAGCCACAAGTGAAAGAGCAAGCACCGGTTGTTGAAAAGCAAACGCCTGTATCAGATGAAAAAGCACCTGCACCTGCTAAAGAACAAGCAGAAGCTGTTGTTGATTCAAACGATAACGCAGTATCACAAGATGAAGAACAAGAGCAAACACGCACTCGTTCACGTCGTTCACCACGTCATCTTCGTGCATCAGGTCAGCGTCGTCGTCGCCCTGAAGGTGAAAACGCGCAAGAAAAGTCTGATGAAGCGCCTGCGTTTGTACCCGTTGCTGATCAAGCTGCAGCTGAATATGAAGCAGAGCTAAAAGCAAAAGCACATAAAACGGCCGTTGATGCCTCTGATGCAGTTGAACAAAACATTGTTGAAGAAGAGTTAGCGAAAACTGAAGAACCAGTAAAAACTGAAGAACCAGTAAAAACTGAAGAACCAGTAAAAACTGAAGAACCAGTAAAAACTGAAGAACCAGTGAAAGCTGAAGAACCAGTGAAAACTGAAGAACCAGTGAAAGCTGAAGAACCAGTGAAAGCTGAAGAGCTAGTTAAAACTGAAGAACCAGTAAAAACTGAAGAACCAGTGCAAACTGAAGAACCAGTGAAAGCTGAAGAACCAGTGAAAGCTGAAGAACCAGTGAAAGCTGAAGAACCAGTGAAAACTGAGGAACCAGTAAAAACTGAAGAACCAGTAAAAACTGAAGAACCAGTGCAAACTGAAGAGCCAGTAAAAACTGAAGAACAAGTGCAAACTGAAGAAGTCGCTGTTGAAGCTGAAACCGCACCGGTTAGTGCTACTGAAACACCTGTAGAAGCTAAAGAAGCGCCTGTAGTTGAAAGTCAGCCTGAGAAAGTGTCGCAAGCGAGCTCAGCTAATGTAAACGCTAAAACAGTGATTACAGCTGGACATGCAAGTGCGCCAATGGCACAGCCAACACCTGTAGCTGATAGCGAAATCAAGCATACATCAGTTGCAATGGCACATGACAAACGTGAGTTAATCCCTGACAGTGGCCTTCGCCCTGGCTCGGTAAAACCTGCTGGTCGTGCAAGCTCAGCAATGACTAAAACACTTAATGCTGAATAAGCACTAAGTTTAGTTAACAGCTAAAAAAACCGCGTTAATTGATTTTAACGCGGTTTTTTAATGCCTGACTTAAACCCTCCCCACCCAAATAATAGCTTCAATGCAAGTTTTAACAACTCCATGAAAACCTTAAGCATTATCATTTTTTAGGAAAACTTGGAACTTTAATAATACTTTACTATAATAAATGAAGTTAAATTACATAAAAACAAACCATAAAGTACCAAAAAAATATTATTTGAAATTAAAATGTCACCTTACGATATATAGATCAAGCAAAGCTACGGAAATGGCTAAGTTAAATATTAGAGAAGAGGGATCCATAAATAACTTACAGCAAATTAAGAATTAGTATAAATACTACTGAATTAAGTGGAGATACATTGAAATGCCTATCCAAAACTTTGTATTGAGGACTTTATTAGCCTTCGCTACTTTAATAAACTCTTTATTTATATTCGCTGATACCGCAATACAGTTTAATGGTAAGGATAGTTACGCTGATATTAATATGTGGCAACCTACAGGTGCTTTTAAAGTCGTTGTTTGGCTTGGAACAGTGCCTGATTCAAATGAAAAAGTTATCCTATTATCTAACTCAATAAGCAAAGAGTTTATTTCGTTCACAGCAAATAGCATACAATTACAATTTGGCTCAGATTATCCGGGTATATGGAATAAAATGCACTTTGAGGATACTCGCTTTCTTGAGATTACCGTAAAAAAAGGAGAACTAACAGTCTCTGATGGTATTAATATTGCAAATATGAAAAGTCCAGCCATTAGACCTACTTCAGTATCATATGACTGGCTATTCAGGCGTTCAATAAGTTACTCTGAAGGTGCGTTACAAGCCTTAGCCTTAATAGATTTAAATGATCATACAAACAGTAGAAATATGGGCTTTACTGATAATGGTAACGCTTCAGTCATATCTCAGAATGGAGATGCTCATTTATATTTACACAATGTTACTCAAAATGATCTTATCACAGGTCTTGAAGTACCACGCCCCAACCTCCCTCAAGCCACTAATGTTCGAGAATTAACTGAAAAAATCTTAGAACGATATCCGAACCGCCCTATGATTGATAGTAACGATAACAACGGAAATGAGTATGCTTGGCAAGGCAACTACTGGATTCGTGCTTATCTACACTTTTATTCTGTAACACAAGATATAAAATATATAAATTGGGCTATAGAATTAGCTAATAAGATGCTCAACGATACAGATCAAGAGCGCGCGACGAGACAAGCTAATTTTATTAATGACTATACCCGAGCCCCTAAAGCATTACTTATAAATCGTGACTTATTAGCACCAGGATGGAAACAACCTACACAAGGGTCAAGTGTTGAAGTATTATCAGATGGTATGATTCTAAATGCAGTTATGCGCTTAGTTGATACAATTAAAGAGCAAAAATTAATTGAATATGATGCAACGGCAAATAACTATATGAGCAAGGCTGTAAAAATAATCAAAAGCCATGATAACTCCTTTAGTGTAACAAAAAATACTGCAATCAATGGTAGCTATTTTTATGTTAATCCAAAAGGTTAATGCCGAAGATTTGCATCACAGTAAAAGTGATGCAAAAATATGAGAGTTAGTGGGGCTTGCACTTAATCTTGCTCTTGTTCCATAAACCGCTGTAATTGATCTTTTAGGTTTGGCGGAATGCCTTTTATTACCAGTGTATCTGTTGCTTCGTTGTATGTTACACGCTCACCTAAATGCTTACGCTCAAAGCTAATGCTCACACCGCCACCTAAGCCTGAAAACTTCACCATACTCGTTACTGTTTTCTTATCGACTGGAAATGACTCTTCTAGGTCATAGCTTTGCTCTTTACAAAAGCTCTCAAACGGGTTGTCGTCGCCTTTGGTCAGCGTTGCTGAAAGCTCACTTACGTTGGCTTCTTCGCCTGTGGTGACACAGTCATTACAATAATCAAATACTTGCTTACGTAAATCGTCTTTTTCAGACTTATCAAATTCTTGCTCTGATAAGTAGTCTTCTACCGCGCTTAGCATTACTTGGCTTTGTTGCTTCGGATCAATGCCCTCTTCACAACCTAAGAAATCTAAAAAGAAGTCAGCCACTTTTCGCCCTGCACGACCTTTAATAAACGAAATATATCGATTGTCGTCTGCTTGGGTATCCCATGCGGTTAAATCAATGCGAGCAGCCAATTGCATACGCGAAATATCTAAATGGCGCGATGCGGCTAAATCAAGCTCTGAAGTCATGGAGTAGTGCTCTTTAATGTTGATCATGGCAATCAACATATAATCAGTAGCCACGTACTGATAATGACAAAATACTAAGTAGCCAGTTTCATTAAAGGCGTATTTATCTAACTCTTCTTTTAATACCGTTGATGCCTGCTCGGTCATATGCCAAAAGCCAAGCTCATTATTACGATAGCTTTGCATAGTAGAGGCAACAATACTGTTTTTTTCACCACTAAAAGCACAAAAACCTTTGCCTGGCTTGCCGTTGTAGGCGTGGTGTAATTGCTCAATGAATACAGCAACTTTGTCGTTGATCATCATTTCGTCGTTGCGAAGGTGAATTTGGGTGTCGTCATCTTTTTTGTCTACATAGTGCACGACTAATTTTTTAACATCTATTGCCATCTTTGTTTTTCACGCCTCTGGTGTTAAAATACGGGAATATAACTATTTTTATTGAACCAACTGATGCCAATCTTATCAAAATACTCTAATGAAGAAGTAGAACAAATCGTCGATCAGCTTATTGATGTTTTATCAAAACACAATGCGCCGGTTGATTTAAGTCTTATGTGTTTAGGAAATTCTATCACGCATATCTTAAAAGAGCATGTACCAACAGGGAAAAGACAAGCTGTTACTGAGAACTTTGCAAAAGCACTCGCTCAGTCGGTTAAATAAACTCTATGAATTTATCGCAGCATAACCAGTTTTCATCGAAAGCAAGTCAATTATTAAGTTGGGGCCATTGGTTTACATTTGCCAATATTGGTTTAGCGCTTTTAATTAGCTTAAGCTATTTATTTGCCGACTCACCGCCCACTACTTATATAGGTATCACTTATATGGTGGTTACGTGGCTAAGCCACACCAGCTTTATTGCCTTTTTAGCGTTTGTGCTGACGGTTTTTCCTTTAAGTTTAGTGTTTCCCTATCCGCAGCATATTCGTGGTATGGCGGCAGTGATAGCAACAATAGGTGCTTCAATACTGACTTTGGACGCTTATGTGTATTTTAACTTGGGCTATCACTTAAATGCCTCGGCGCTGCCTGAAATTATTTCGTTGTTGTGGCACCGCTTAACAAATTCACCTGCGCTTACTACCTTGCTTGCTGGCAGTATTGTGTTACTTATTTTAGGCTTTCAGCTTACGGTTAGTAACTTTACTTGGCACCATTTAGGGCGTTTAAAGCAATTTAAATTTGCGCGTTATGCCGGTTCTTTTTTAGTTATCTGTTTTGCCTTAAGCCACAGTATTCATATTTGGGCTGATGCAAATTTAAAATTTGATATCACAAAACAAGATAACGTATTACCGCTTTCGTACCCGACTACGGCAAAGAGCTTACTCGCTAAAAACGATTTGCTGGATGTTGAAAGCTACGAGCAAGCACATAATGTTAAAATTAATAACCAAGGTATTAATTACCAAATACCTACCCCATTAGCAAAATGTGAAGATTACAACGCAGCTAAAGTTGATATTTTAGTGTTTGATAATGACGAACAGTTAGCAAAATTTGTTGCTAGCAAAAAAGGCATTTATAAAAATCAGCAGTTTTTACAACCCACAGATCATAGCGACATGCTATTTGGTTTGGTGTATGGCCTGCCTGCATTTTATAAAACCGATATTATTGAGCAACAAACGTTACCTGTTTGGCAAAGCCAACGCCGTAGTGTAGAAGTATTTGGTATTGATGAACTGAGCTTTATTAACGAGCAAGCACACAAAGATGGCGCAATCAGGGTTATTAAAGCGAATGAAAATACGACTGTACGCGATGACACTACTGAGTTTTTTGCATTTAGTGTGTCTCAAAACAGCAATGAAATAGTGACCACGTCAACCTTGTATAGCTCAGATAAGTTTATTTCTAAAGTGAATGGCTTAATTCAACCTAGTGACATTCTTGCTACTAGCCTTGGCCAATACTTAAACTGTAATACGCTTGCAGAGCAGACAATGTTAGGGAAAAATTTATACAATAAAAGTAATAACATTGGCGTTAATTACTCACAAGGCGTCGTAATTGCTTATAAAAAAGATAGAATTACGCTGATTGATCGTGATGGAAACTTTAGAAATATTTCCGCAGCTGAAGGGTTTTCAATTGAGCAAGGACTTGATATTCCGTTTTTAGTGCACAGTATTAAAAAGCTTAAAACATTTTCTCAATAGCACCTCATAATACGAGCGAGTCATTAAAACTGACTCGCTTAGTTTCTGTTATTACTCCTTTGCACTTGCTATCCCCCCAAGCTAGGTTATAGTTTTTATCATTAAAAATTATTAACTCGATCAGAATATACAAAGGATAATCATTATGTTCAGCGTTATTAATCTGATCATTACTGTCTGTATTTTATGTTTTAGCTCTCTTGCATTAGCTCAAACCACCTATTACAAATGCGTAACCCCAGAAGGGACTACTTTTTCACAATTACCCTGTAGTAACAATGCAACCGTTCATAAAATAACTGCCACTGAGCCAAAACAAGCAGGTGAAGAAATAAACTACACTAAGCAGTTAAACGAACTTGAACGCGACACCATAATTACTAACTTAGAGGCGGAGCTACGCAGTAACCAGCATAAACTCGCTATACTTTCGCGAGAGAAAGACAGAGCTGATTTTAAACAACAACAGCGGTTAAATCATATATTAAGTGCCGATGATAAAAAACGAATTAGTAAAGATATTAAAAAAACGCAAAAAAGTTTAGATAAGCAGTATAAGAAAGATAAAACGTTAATTGAAAAGCGAATTAAGAAATTACAAAAAAAGATTGATGCCTACCAAGCAGACTCTAATTAACTTAAATAAATATCATCTTAATTAGCTTGGTTTTAAACATAAAATAACATACCCTTAACAACCGTAGAGTACGAACTCTAATACGTGTTTAGTGATGCAATTTCCTTTGACCCGCTTTTACAAATTAAATGGTATCCACCGGCACTTTGCTAAACACCTAAAGGCGTCAATTAAGGAGTACTGATGCAACCACGCCAAATTGCTGAGTTAATTTTAACCGGATTTAAAAAACATTACCTGCTGTTTCAAAGAACAACAGCAAAAGCACCTTATGCGTTTGCTAAAAGAGATTGGCAAGCAATCAATGATATTAGCCGCCTACGTATTAGCTATTATGATGATCGAGTTAACGAAACCACAAAAACCTTACGTGAACGCCAACAAACAGACCAGCTAAACGAAAGTTTATGGCTTGAAGTAAAAAAAATTTACCAGCATTTTTTATGTTTTCACCCGCAGGCTGAGCTTGCCGAAACATTTTATAATTCTGTATTTTGCCGCTTATACCACCGCCGCTATTTTCATAACGACTTTATTTTTGTTGAAGCGACACTCAAAGATGCGCCCTCAGTGCCTGTAGAAGCAGAATACAGAAGCTACTTCCCCGTCGTGGATGGTTTAAAACCAACAATTAAACGTATTATTAACCACTTTGATTTTAAAGCCGATTTTGTCAACCTTGAGCGTGATATTCGTTTATTAGTAAAAGCGTTTTATAAGCAAGCTCCCGATACTCACCACCAGCATTGGCAAATGCGTTTTGATATATTACACACGCCGTTTTACCGCAATAAAGCCGCGTATATTGTAGGACGTGTCGTTTCGCAAAGCGGCGTTCAACCTTTTATCATTGCGGTACTACACCATGAAGATAAGGGGTTATATCTTGATGCCCTACTGACTAAGTCATCGCAAATGCGAGTAATTTTTGGCTTTGCACGAGCTTACTTTATGGTAGAAACTCACGCTCCCTCAGCGTTAGTGCGGTTTTTAAACCAACTCATGCCGAATAAAACCCTCGCCGAGCTTTACAACGCCATAGGCTTTCATAAACAAGGTAAAACCGAGTTTTATCGTGAGTTTTTAAATCATTTAACCCATTCTAATGATGAATTTACCATTGCTCCAGGTACACCGGGTATGGTGATGATGGTATTCACCCTGCCCTCATTTGGTTATGTATTTAAAGTCATCAAAGATAAATTTGGCGAAAGTAAGCCATTTGGTCGCGAAACGGTATTAAAACGCTATCAACTGGTTAAAAGTCATGACCGTGTTGGCCGAATGGCCGACACCATAGAGTATTCAAACGTCGTATTTCCTTTGGCACGATTTGATAGTAACTTGTTAGCACAGTTGCACAAAACCATTGGCTCATCGATGGTGATTGAGGGTGACTGGTTAATCATAAAACATTTATACATTGAACGGCGAATGACACCGCTTAATTTGTTTTTAGAAAATGCAGACGAAAAAAGTGCCGCCGATGCCATTGAAGAGTATGGGCAGGCGCTTAAAGAAATGATTGCCGTGAATATTTTCCCTGGCGATATGCTGTTAAAGAACTTTGGTGTAAGTAAGCACAAACGGATTATTTTTTATGATTACGATGAAGTGCAATATTTAACAGACATGAACTTTAGAGCGCTACCTAAAGCAAAAAGTTATGACGATTATTTAATGGACGAACAAAGTTACTCTGTTGCACCTCAAGATGTATTTCCAGAGCAGCTATGTACCTTTGTAATGCCTAATCCAACATATAAACAATTTTTAACTAGCACGCACCCTGAATTACTTGATGTTAACTTTTGGAAACAAGCACAACAAAATATAAAAAATGGAAAGGTGAGTCATATTTACCCCTATCCTACAGCACAGCGTTTTATCCATTATTGGTAAACGTTAAGGACACACAATGAATATAAGTAAAATAGATTTAAATTTACTGGTTTACCTCGATACATTACTGCGCGAATGTAATGTTACTCGTGCTGCAAACCAGCTTAGCATTACTCAACCGGCAATGAGTAACGGACTTAAGCGCCTACGTAACCTTTTTAATGATCCTATTTTAGTGCGTACCAGCGATGGTATGGTACCGACTGAGCGTGCTATTGAGTTGCAGCCTGTAATTCGTGGAATTTTGATGACCCTTGAAGAAACGCTGGCACCTAATCGTGAGTTTGAAGCTAAACAAAGTAAGCGAGTGTTTAGGATCATGGCCAGTGATTACGCGGCCAGTACCATGGCACCGCGTTTATTAGGGAAACTACACGAAGAAGCGCCCGACACCACCTTAGATATTTTAACTCCTAGTGATGTTACCTTTCACGATGTTGAAAACGGTAAAGTTGATATGGCAATTAACCGCTTTGAAAATTTACCACAATCGTTTCATCATAAACGTATTTGGAAAGACAGCTTTTGTTGTTTAGTAAAATCAGATAACCCCATTATTGAAAACTTTAGCCTAGACAGCTATTTAAAAGCTCGCCATATTTGGGTAAGTAAAACAGGCTTTGGTGTTGGTGTGGGGATGGACCCTAAAGATGTGCAAAAGCTGGGCTGGGTTGATGAGGCACTGGCGCATTTTGGGAAACACCGTAATATTGCCACTTTTACTCGTAACTACCATGTGGCTGTTCACTTAGCCAAAGAGAAAAATTTAGTTGCGACTTTGCCCTCAAAAGCGGCCAATATTTATTTAGACGATCCTGGGCTTAAAATACTGGAGCCCCCCTTTCCTATCCCGCCATTTGAGCTTGATATGATATGGAGTCCTTTATTACACAGAGACGCTAGTCATATTTGGTTACGCCAAAAAGTAGCTGAAGTAGCGGATGAGCTAAAATAACCTTCTTACATACCTTAATGTAAAATTTGCTTGCTAACGCTCAGTTAGCAAGCCTACCAAACTATTAAAAAAAATTAAAAACCATCAAATACAAAAGCTTAAAAAAAAAACCTACTTGGAATAGCGCTTGCTTAACAATGACTGTATTTTAAATTAACAGAGGTCATTATTATGAGCACCCATCAAGGACAAGAAATTAATCACATTACCGACATTATCCAAGTAATGAATAGCGGCATCGACTTTTACCAAACAGCACAAGATAAAGTACAAGACCCCGCTATAGGTGCCCTATTTCAACGTATGATTGACGCTCGTAAAGTCAGTGTGGAGAGTTTACAACCTTACGCAATCAATCAACAAGGTGAGCGCGAAGATGGCTCGTCGTTTGTTGTAGAAGCACGCCGTGCATTTACTACTTTGATTAGTAAATTTGCTAACGATAACGATCAAACCTACGTTAAAGAGCTTGAGGAAGTAGAAGATAAAACCTTAGAAGAAATTAAAGTAGCGTTGAAAAAGCCTCAGTCTCACGATTGTGAAGCAGCATTATCAAAGGTATTACTTACCATGCAAAGCTGCCATGCTGAAATGAGTAAAATGCAAAAACATTAAGTTTAAAAACGATAAAAGGGCCTTACGGCCCTTTGGTTGTTAAATAACAATAGGAGAGTTATTAATTAAAAGCGGTACTCTGCACCTACGTAGTAGTAAGCACCGTTGAAGCCAAATGGCGCTGAACGACGTGAGTACTTAAATACACCATCGCTGCTGACAATGGTGTTACCTTGAGCATCTACAATTGTGCCTGAACGTGAATTACCTATGGTGTTTTCATCTGGGTAAACATCAAATAAGTTATTTGCGCCAATATTTACTGATAAATCATCAGTCACAAAATAGTTTACTTTAATATCCGTTAAAATTTCAGCACCGTAAGTCTGGCGGCCGCCATCTTCAACTGTGTACTCACCAAAACGGTTAAGCGATAGGTTTACGGTCCAGTCGTCGCGACGATAAAGTGCACTTAAGTTAATTCGATCTTCTGGTTGCCATTCTTCAATAATAGAAATTTCTTGATCAGAAAACACATCATCGACTGGCACGGTTTCAAGGCCAGAACCGGCAGGTGTAAATAGAGACACCACATCGGTTTCGGTAAAGTTAGCCGCTAAAGTAAAATCAAGCGTGCCACCTAGGCCTTCTGTATTCCATGTAGCCACAAAGTCGATACCTTGTGTCTCAGTGTCAGCGCCATTTAAGAAAAACTGCCCTGCACCTGCACCCGAGCTCAGTAACGCGGCATCAAGGCTGCTTGATAAGCCTTTACCTAAGCGATTACTGATTACAATACGGTCGTCAATATCGATTGAGTAGTAATCTAAGGTTACATTAATATTATCGCTTACGTTATAAACGATACCTAAACTGCGGTTTTGAGATTTCTCTTCTGTGAGCTTAGGAATACCTAAACTTTGCGCAAGGGTTGAATCGTTTCTAAAGGTCCCTACTTCTTCAGCCACTAAATTGCCATTAGGGCCTACAACAAACTGTGTGCTGATGTTGTTAAAATACAACTGTTGCATTGAAGGTGCTCTAAAGCCTGAGCTTAGCGCACCACGAAGTGAAATATCTTCAGTTACTGACCAGTTACCGGCTAGTTTAAAGTTAACTGTATCGCCAAACCCTTTGTAATTGTCGTAACGTAACGCCCCTGAGATAATTACATCTTCAATAACGTAAGCTTCAGCGTCTAAGTAAAACGAGATCACATCACGTGACTCATCAACCGACGACGCTGGCGATGAACCACCAAAGCCTTGTGTGCCACCGGATGCGTTTTCGCTGCCAATACCACCGCTTAGTCCATCGTAAATATTAACACCATTGTTGGTATCGTAATCGCGATATGCATATTCACTACCCTCTAAAATTCGGTACTCATCGGTACGAATTTCAGCACCCATTGCCAATGAGTAATCATCAAAATTTTGAGTAAAATCAAGATTGATCGTTTGCAATGATAGCTCCATGCCATAAGCATAACCTTGGCGTGGAATCGTGGCGCGAATATCTGCTGCACTTAGGCCTTGATCATAACGTAAAAAATTCGCGTAAGAGCCGTTAATAGTATCGCTGGTTGTGTAGTCAATACTGTTTTCACCATAGGTGTACGATAAATCTAAGCTTGAGTCGTTATCAAATTCAGTTTTATAACCAAAGTTATAGGAAATATCATCAATCGTGGTGTTTATTTTAGGTAAAAAACCAGCTGGGATGGTTGCATCGCCATCTTGAAGTACCGGGTTACCACCTGCATTAGCATTATGGCGGAAAAATGCTGCTGATTCGTTATCACGAGTTGAATAGGTAATAAAACCGTATAGTTCACCCGCTCCTAATTCGTAGCCGGTGTTAACTGTTAAACCAAATTGTTGTGAATCAGCATCACCAATTCTGAATGTATCACGTGGTGCGGTTAATTCGCGTGGATCACCTGCAAGCAAGGTGCCATCAGAAAGTTCAGTACAGCCATAGAACTGACATGAGCCATGAAGGCCTGCACGGTTAGTTGGTGCACGATCACGGTAGTTAATAGTTGTATTTAAATAACCGTTATCACCTAAAGCAAAGCCTTTATTAAAGTCGATATTAACGGTTTCGCCATCACCTTCAGAGTACTCACCGTAGTTAACGGCCGCTTTACCACCTTCGCTGCCATCTTTTAGCACGATATTAATAACACCGGCAATTGCATCCGAACCATATTGAGCCGCAGCGCCATCGCGCAGCACTTCAATACGTTTAATGGCTGAGGCTGGAATCGCATTCATGTCAGTACCCGCAGTACCACGACCAACAGAAGTATTAATGTGGATAATACTGGCTTGATGACGACGCTTACCATTGATCAATACCAATGTTTGATCCGGGCCAAGGCCACGTAAGGTTGCGGGTCTTAATGCATCAGTACCGTCACTAATAGATGAACTTGAAAAGTTAAAAGAAGGTGCGATAGCTTGAAGCATGCGGCCAACTTCAGTTTGACCAGTATTTTCGAGTGCTTCTGCACTTAAAATATCAACGGGGACAGGTAAGTCTTCAACTGAACGTCCTGCGACACGACTACCTACAATAGCAATTTTTTCGATGTTTTGTTCTGCGCTTTGTTCAGCGGCATTTATTCCTTGTGAATTAACTGCAAGTAAAGCAGGTAATACAGCAGCACTAACTCCTGAAAGCTTCATCATGTTGTTATCTTTCCTATTGATTTGTTTGAGTTTAATACTCAGTAAACCATTTTGATCAACAACCGCATCGAGCTCAGTCTCAGCTAACAATGCGTTTAACGCATCGAGTTGAGAATAAAATCCATATAACGAATTTGCCTGGTACTGTTTAGCAAGTTCGTACGAAAAAACCACTGTTTGTTCAGTTTGCTTGGCAAATTCAATTAAGGCTTTGTCTGCTCGTTGCGCTTTTATATCAAACTGCATCATTTGTCCCTCAGTTTGACTCGCATGCACACTGATACTAAAAAACAGCGGTGCAACGAGTCCCAACGGGCTTAAATAACACATATGGTTACTGCGCAACTTATATAAACAGTTAGCAAACAAAAATCCTCTATAGGTTTTTATCATTTTTTTAATCTTTAAATTACTTTTTAAACCCTTATGAGTAACATTGATTAACAATGGCGTGATTTTCATTACCATTACCTATGACTTTTTTTGATATTTTAAACTAACAACATGCTCGCCTAAACGCTCATGCTCAATTGAAAAATTATTTTGTAAGCTCTCTAAAAGCCCTGCGACATCACCCGCTTTAAAAACGCCTGCCACTTTAATACGCGCTAATTCATCAGATGATAATTCAAATCGCGTGGCGGTATAACGGCTAACTTCGTTTAAGGCATCAACCAGTTGCTCGCCATTGAATATCAACATGCCATTTTGCCATGCTAAATCGCGTTGTACGTCATCAACCGATAGTTGTGTAATTGGTTTAGTTACGCTCTGTTCAATAATAGCTTTTTCACCCGATATCACTATATTGGCATTGATCTGGCGGATTTCGTGATTGCTGTTATCAGCTTGCTGATACGCTTTAAAATCGTCAGCATTAACGGCAACGCTAGGATCGGTGATCATCACTTTACCTTCAGTGACTACCAACTCGAGATCTGATGAGGTATTGCGCTGAACATTAAAGACTGTACCAAGTGCGGTAAAGCTTTTGTCACCCGCCATCACACTAAATGGTCGTGATGCATCTTTAGCTACGTTAAAACGCCCTTCTCCACGGCTTAGTAATAACTGTCTACGTCCTTGGCTATAAGCGACTTCTAGTGAACTATTAGTATTAAGCTGAACTATTGTGCCATCTGGTAAAACATAGGTTGCTTGCTCGCCAACCTTTGTTTTATAAATTTTTGTGTAATTTACTTTAGCTAAATTTTGGTTAAAGTTGCTCCCCATGTTCAGCAAAAAGTAGCTGCACATCATTAAAGCTGCAACAACACTTGCCGCAATACCGTATACATAAGCAGGCTTTGTTTTAATGCCTGCAGAGTGCTTATTAGGAAACAATACGCTGAGCTCGTTAAGCACACTTAAGTCATCCCATAATTGTGCTAATTCATATACCGCATTCTGATGAGCCGTGCTTTGTAGCATCCAAAGTTTGAATTGCTCTTGCTCTTGTATATTTAAGCCACGATCAATCGCACTTATCCATTGCGATGCTTTTTCTAAGATTAATTCTTTTGAAGTAAATTGATGGATGTTACTCATTTTACTGCCCTCACTATGTTCGCACTTTGTTGGCAATGTTCACTCTCATCTTGCACTTTATCGCGCATATATAGCATGGTGTTTAGTAGCCCTTTAGCAATGTGCTTTTCTACCGTACTTTGACTTAGCTGCATTTGCTGTGCGATCTCTTTTTGGCTCATCCCATATACTTTTTTTAATATAAAACATTTTCTCACTACAGGGCTTAGCTGCTCAGTAGCACGACAAAATAGTAAAAAACGTTCTTTGGAGGTGTATTCATCTTCTAATTGCATTGATTTAAGCAATTTAGGAAGTTCAGTTTCGTGATTTAAAGGAGTACTAAATTTATTATCCCATTTAGCTATATGATTTAGGGCGAGATGTTTAGCTGTTTTCAACATATAGCTGCGGGTGTATTGAATATCTTGTTTTAGCTCTGCTTCATAACTTTTAACAAAGGTTTCTTGAACAATATCATCAACATCGTCAGGTAACACAATTTTAGACACAAAGCGCCGCAGTTGCGTGGATATATCTGAGAATGTACTGGCTAATTTAATTCCTCGAGCCACGTGGGTAGTCCCTTGTTATTATTATTACGGTAAGATTACGAGTTTTATGGTTAATTACAAGGCATTTTGTTAATTATTGGTTATTTATTAGTTGCGAATATACGTACTCAGTATAAATGTATTAATATTTATTATATTCTTAATCATTATGGCTGTATTAAAAGTAGCACCCCTAGCGTTTTTATAGTGAAGCCAAACCCTTATTTAGCTTAATTTTTATTGGGTTGCTGTGTAGTAATTTAATAACCGCAACGCTACTATTAACGGATAGAGGCTAGGAGTTAAAAATGAATAATCAAAAATTAGCTGATTTTGAGCTTTACTTTCAAATTGAAGAGAGCAATCGCGTCAATCTATTTGCCGTAGATGACGCAGTGGTATCAAAAAGTTTGGCTGAACTAGACGCAGATATTCCGCCTTTATTTAAACTTGCTAACGAAGTCAGTAGTTTAGATCAAAGCGCTTTAGGCCCTTTGCGTAACTTAGGAGATATTGCCCAAGAACTGACGACGTTTTTACAAGCCCAGTCGCGTAAGATAGATTTGATCATGAGCCATATTTTAGCTTCAGAACAACCTGAAGATAACTCAATTTATTGCGATAGTTATGGCGGCGGCGGAATTAAATTTACCAGTGAACATTTGTACACATTAGGTCAGAAATTTCGTACCAAACTGTTTTTACAGCATGAAGCCTCTGCGGTGTATTGTTATAGCGAAGTTGTTGCTATAGAAAAACAAGACAATGAGCATTACCAGTATACCCTGCTGTTTGTATCAATAAGAGACAGTGATCAAGAGTTGGTTGTTAGAGCCAGTTTACATGCGCAAACACGCCAACTTAAAAAGCGCCAACAACTTGAAAAAGCGAAAGAGAGTTCAAACGAGTAACACGAGTGTTTATTTACCTGTTTAAATCGCTTTAAATTGTAGTTCAAACGTTTATTTAAAAGTGACTTAGCTGTAATTGAACTGCTAAACTAGCCCCATCTTTATTTGTATTAAAAATCCATGAACTTTAGACTTTTACCTGAATGGGCCGAGCAAGATGCTATTATGCTTACATGGCCTCATAAAAATACCGATTGGGCTGATAATTTAGCGCGTGTTGAACCCGTTTATATTGAACTTGCAAAACATATTACCGCGCAACAAGCCTTAGTGATTGTAGCTCATGATGAAGCATTAAAAACCCACATTAACTCATTACTAAATGATGCTGGTATTGAGCAGACCCGTGTATATTTTGTTGTTACTCCCACTAACGATACGTGGGCGCGCGACCATGGCCCACTTACGTGCAGCGCTATAGAAAAGCCAGATCAATTAAAAGTCTACGACTTTACCTTTAATGGCTGGGGTAATAAGTTTGAAAGTGTCCTTGATAATCAAATAAACCACACATTAGTTAAACAGCTAAGCAATACAAACAACCAGTATCAAGCCCTCGATATGGTGCTTGAAGGCGGTGGTATTGAAATTAATGAACATGGTGTATTGCTAACAACTAGCGAATGTTTACTGAATAAAAACCGTAACCCTGATTTAAACCCAAGTGACATAGAAGTACTTTTAAAAGCGCATTTAGGCGCTACTGATTTTTTATGGGTTGATCATGGTTATTTAGCCGGTGACGACACCGATAGCCACATTGATACGCTAGTGCGCTTTGCACCTAACAACACCCTTGTGTATGTAAAATGTGACGATAAAAGCGATGAGCATTTTAGCGCGCTAGATGCCATGGAAAAACAACTACAAAGCTTTAAAACTGCTGATAACACCCCATATAAGCTAATTGAGTTACCTTGGCCAAAAGCCGTGTATGACGATGAAAATACGCGTCTACCTGCCACCTATGCAAATTACTTAATTATAAATAACGCAGTATTAGTGCCTATTTATGACGATGTAAACGACCAACGTGCTTTAACACAAGTTCAAAAAGCATACCCAGAGCACACAATTATTGGTGTAAATTGCTTACCTATTATTGAGCAATTTGGCAGTCTTCACTGCATTACAATGCAATTACCTCGTGGATTTTTAGCTGGAGCAGCACAATGACAAGCCCTGCACATTTATCAGTTGCCTTAGTGCAACAAAGCAACAGTGACAACGCTGAACATAATATTGAAAAGTCAATTGCGGGCATTCGCGATGCAGCTAGTAAAGGCGCGCAACTTGTTGTATTACAAGAGTTACACCGCAGTTTATATTTTTGCCAAACCGAAGACGTTGATGTATTTGATTTGGCCGAAACAATACCAGGCCCAAGTAGCAACACTTTAGGCGAACTCGCAAAAGAGCTCGGTATTGTTATTGTAGCTTCATTATTTGAGAAACGTGCTACGGGTCTTTATCACAATACCGCCGTGGTGCTTGAAAAAGACGGCAGCATTGCAGGTAAATACCGTAAAATGCATATTCCAGACGACCCAGGGTTTTATGAAAAATTTTACTTTACTCCCGGGGACTTAGGCTTTGAGCCTATTCAAACCTCAGTCGGTAAGCTCGGCGTACTGGTGTGTTGGGACCAATGGTTTCCTGAAGCCGCGCGCTTAATGGCAATGGCCGGTGCTGAACTTTTAATTTACCCAACAGCCATTGGCTGGGATCCACGCGATGATAAAGACGAGCAAACTCGCCAAAAAGATGCTTGGGTTATTTCACAGCGAGCGCATGCAGTTGCTAATGGCGTTCCGGTGATTAGCTGTAATCGAGTTGGTCATGAAAGCGACCCTAGCGGTCAAAGTGACGGCATTCAATTTTGGGGCAACTCGTTTATTGCAGGCCCTCAAGGCGAGATGTTGGCAGAGGCTGATAACCAAAATGAACAAATATTAATGGTAAAACTTGATCAAAAACGTAGCGAGAACGTAAGACGTATTTGGCCGTATTTACGCGACCGTAGAATTGATCATTATCAAGATTTAACAAAAATTTACCGTGACTAAATAATAATGTGGCTCTTACTCGTTAAGAGCCTAATTTAATGGAGTAATTAATGGCGTTTGAGCAATGGGCAGCCTTGCCTTGGGTAAAATCTCAAAAAGATAAAATTCAATGGGGCGAACTTCTAGGCAGTGGCTTAAGCATTGCTATTGCACAAGGTGTTAAGCAGCAAGACAACTTAGTGTTAATTGTTACCCCTGATACACCAAGTGCTCTGCGCCTTGAAACCGAATTAGAGTACTTGCTGCCTGATAACCCAGTAATGGTTTTTCCAGATTGGGAAACATTGCCTTATGATCACTTCTCGCCCCACCAAGATATTATTTCAGCACGTTTAGCAACACTCAACACACTGAAAAAAGAGCAACAAAGCGTACTCATTGTTCCGGTATCAACCTTGATGCTGCGCACTGCCCCAGCATCATTTATATACGGCTCAACGCTGAATTTTAAAGTAGGCGATAGATTAGATACTCATGCTCTGCGGGACAATTTAGAGCAAGCGGGTTACTTACATGTGCAACAAGTCATGGAGCATGGCGAGTACGCTATACGCGGCTCAATTGTTGATTTATACCCCATGGGGAGTAAGCATCCATTTAGGCTCGACTTTTTTGATGATGAGCTTGATACCATCCGTTTATTTGATGTGGAAACTCAGCGCTCAGACGAAAAAGTAGAAAAAATTGAGCTACTACCTGCTCATGAGTTTCCTACTAACGAATCAGATATTGAACGTTTCAGAATAAGCTATCGTGAAAAATTTGGCGCAAGTGCTGAGCAAGACTCAGTCTACATGCAGGTCAGCAAGGGTAATTGGCCAGCAGGTATAGAATATTACATGCCGCTGTTTTTTGAAGGCTTAGCAACCATTTTTGACTACTTGCCTGACTCAACAACCGTCATGCAATTAGGGGATTTAGAGCATGCAGCAGATAACTTTTGGCACGATGTTAATGTACGCTATGAGAACCGCCGAGTAGATCCTCTGCGCCCACTATTACCGCCCGATGAGTTATATCAGCCAATTAATGAGCTGTTTTCCAATTTAGGTAATTATGGCCGCATTCGTCTATCGCAAGCAAAGCTAGGGACAAAAGCGGGCAATAAAAATCTCGCAGTTAATGAATTGCCTAATGTACGCATCGATCATAAACAACACCAACCCTACGATGCATTTATTAACTATGTAGCTGAGCAAAAAAAGAAAAAAGGCCGAGTGGTTATTAGTGTTGAGTCGGACGGTCGACGCGAATCATTACTGAGTATATTAAAACCTAGCGGCTTAAAATTTAAAGAATTTGATAGCTTTGAGCAGTTTACCAGCAGCAGTAATGACGTTGGTTTAATTGTCAGTCCGCTTGAGCAAAGTGTGGTGCTTAGCACTAAACCAAGTTTGAGCATTATTACCGAGCAAGAATTGCTTGGGATCAAAGTATCACAACGCAGACGCCGTAAGCACAAGTATGAAGCAAGCCAAGACGCGTTAATTCGTAACTTAGCAGAGCTTAAAGAAGGCCAACCGGTTGTGCACCTTGACCATGGTGTGGGCCGTTATCAAGGGCTGCAAACGATTGATGCCGCCGGTGTGGTGACTGAATTTGTGACTATTACTTATGCAGGTGAAGCAAAACTGTATGTGCCGGTATCGGCACTTCATATGCTTAGTCGTTATTCTGGAGGTGAAGAGGCCAGTGCGCCACTGCATAAGCTCGGCTCTGATGCCTGGGATAAAGCGAAAAAACGCGCCGCTGAAAAAGTACGCGATGTGGCTGCAGAGTTACTCGATATTTACGCACAACGCCAAGCCAAGCCAGGTAATAAGTTTACGCTTGATGGCCAAGCTTATCGCCAATTTAGTGATAGCTTTCCGTTTGAAGAAACAGATGATCAACGTAACGCCATTGAAGCGGTACTTGGTGACATGCAGTCAAAACAAGCCATGGATCGTTTAGTATGTGGTGATGTTGGTTTTGGTAAAACCGAAGTAGCTATGCGGGCAGCCTTTGTAGCTGTTAACGATAATAAGCAGGTGGCTATTTTAGTCCCTACCACCCTACTTGCTCAACAACACTACGATAACTTTAAAGACCGCTTTGCTGATTTTCCAATTGAAGTGGGTGTGCTGTCACGTTTTAATTCGGCCAAAGAGCAAAAAGAAACCCTTGAAAGAATGAGTGATGGCAAGCTAGATGTGGTTATTGGCACTCATAAATTGATTCAACAAGATATCAACTTTAAAGATTTAGGTCTGTTAATTGTTGATGAAGAGCATCGATTTGGGGTTCGTCAAAAAGAAAAAATTAAAGCCCTGAGAGCAGATGTTGACATACTCACTCTGACCGCAACCCCTATTCCGCGTACATTAAATATGGCGATGAGTGGCATGCGTGATTTATCAATTATTGCCACTCCACCGGCTAAACGTTTAGCGGTTAAAACCTTTGTACGCCAACGCGACGAAGAGCTTATTCGCGAAGCGGTACTACGTGAAATTAAACGTGGCGGCCAAGTATACTTTTTACATAACAACGTAGAAACCATTGAACGTGTCGCTCAAGAAATTAGCGAATGGGTGCCAGAAGCAACAGTAACCTCTGCACATGGTCAAATGCGAGAGCAAGAGCTTGAGCAAATAATGACTGATTTTTATCATCAAAAATACAATGTTCTTGTGTGTACCACGATTATTGAGACCGGTATTGATGTGCCCACAGCAAACACCATAATTATGGATAGAGCCGATAAACTTGGTCTTGCTCAGCTACACCAATTACGCGGACGTGTAGGTAGAAGCCATCACCAAGCCTATGCTTATTTACTTACCGGCAACCCTAAGGCACTCTCTAAAGATGCGAAAAAACGTTTAGACGCGATTGCATCACTGGAAGATTTAGGTGCAGGCTTTGCCTTAGCAACTCATGATTTAGAAATTCGTGGTGCGGGTGAGTTATTAGGCGATGATCAATCAGGGCAAATGCAAACCATTGGCTTTAATTTATACATGGAAATGCTTGAGCAGGCCGTTAACGCGCTTAAAAATGGTCAAGAGCCAACTCTTGAAAATCTATTACAAAAACAAACAGAAGTAGACTTAAAGTTACCTGCCTTGTTACCTGATGATTATATTCATGATGTTAACGCGCGTTTAGGTATGTACAAGCGAGTAGCAAGTTGTGCTAACCTTGCTGATATTGATGAGCTGCAGGTAGAATTAATAGACCGCTTTGGTTTATTACCCGATGCAGCTAAAAACTTATTTAGTTTACAACAACTAAAGATGCAAGCGAGTAATTTAGGCATAACCAAAATAGAGGCTAACCCGAAAGGGGGCTACTTTGAGTTTAGTCAGAATACTAAGGTTAATCCTAGCTTCATTATTGGTTTGATACAAAGTGCGCCACATATTTATAAGATGGATGGCGCAAATAAATTACGCTTTGCCATTAGCGAGGCGAATGCCCGTGAACGCTTAAAAATGATCACTGCTATGATTGCAGATTTCGAAAAAAAGGTTAGCCATTAATGTTGCTGAAAAAATCGCTGGTTGTTTTATGCTGCTTGTTTAGTAGTACTGCATTTGCAGAGCGTTGGTTTGAAGTAGAAGTGTTGATATTTAAACAACGCCCTGCTCCATACCTACAAGAAGACTTTAGCTTAAAGCACGACGCCATAGAAGATAAAAACACCTTAGATTTACTAAGCCCTGTTTATAAAAAACAAGCAATGGACGCGTGTATAAATGGCGATCCGCGTTTTCAAAAACGTACCTTTGCTGACACTTTAGTCAACTCAAATCCTCAGTCAGCAGCGTGTAACGACAGCATTGATTATGTAAAAAGTTACGATGTGTTACCAGTAATACCTCAAGCACCTGCACAAGAGACGATGGAGCAAACTTACCTGTTAGCCCCTGGGCAATTGCAGTTTCAATCACAACGCCAAGCTCTAAACCGCAAAGGACTAACTCCTTTATTGCATACCGGGTGGCGATTTGAGGGTGCGAGCAAGTCACGCTCGCCTAGCATTCATTTGTTTGCAGGCAGCCAATTAAAAAACAATATAAACACTGCGATTAGTTACGCCGATTCTGATTTTATTAGCTTAATAAATACGCCTGAACCACTATTTGACGAAGCTCAATCTTCCGACATGAAATGGGAGTTAGATGGGCTATTTAAAATACACTTGCGCCATTACTTATTTATTAATGCACACTTTGATATAAGTGAAAAACGTGACAATGGCGATCTAGAATCAGCCCGCTTTTCACAGTTTAGGCGAGTGTTCAGTGAAGACATTCATTATTTTGATCACCCGCGTATGGGGATGATTGTGCAAATTCGAAAATTTAATCATTAACGGTATTATTCAAGGAAAATAACAATGAAAAAATTACTTATTATTGCAGCGGCACTGAGTCTTGCTGCTTGCTCAAAAGTAAACTTAGAAAATTATGAAAAGATTAAAATTGGTATGGACAAAACAGAAGTTGAAGCTCTTTTAGGCAGTGCTGATAATTGTATAGAAAAAACACTGCATACTAGTTGTACTTGGGGTAATGACGCTAAAAATATCGAAATTACCTTAGTATCAGACAAAGTAACGCTATACAGCAAAAAAGGACTAACGGATAAATAGTCTAGTTTAGTTTAAGTAAAGAAGAGGAATAACCTGTGTTATTCCTCTTTTTTAGTGTCACTGGTGTAAATTAGCTCTATATTAACAATTTTACTGCGATTTAAAGTGATTTTATAGCGTTGATACAGCGCATTATCAGATTCGGTTAAAACCAATACCATATTTAATTGGTAGCGTCTTTCGACTCCCTGCTTAGAAATTTTATTATTTTCTAAATGGTACAGCTTCCCTTCCCCCTTTTTTAAATAACGTGCAAACGGTGCAAGATTAAATTGCAGTGTTTGCTGTAAGCTATCGTAGCCTGGCAAAAATTCTTTAGCACTGACCCGCGTTTCACTAGCAAAATGCAGCCATTGCGCCGCCTGTTTATTTTGCTGACGACGCTTAGAGAAAATTTTCCTCACTTCTTTAGGGATTTTTTTAAACCGCGTGTATTCTAACCAAATAAACTGGCTCGCTACTTTATCTTTTGTAATACTGTTTTTAAAAATAAAGCGCCATTTTGGCCGCCCCCGTACAATAGCACGCCAAATAATACGGGTAATATCTTCTTTAAATATTTCTCTCAGCCCGTAAATAACCCCTAAAATTAAAATTAATGAAGCGGTTATTTCAGTAAAGGTAGAACGCGCATTGAGTATTACTACCATCACAAAGGCCATTATAACAGCCGTTACAGAGCCTTTTACCAAACGTTTTAAATAACTATTAAGGTATCGGGTTTGGCGCTGTAAAATCACTCCATGCTCTATTAAACGCTGTAATAGGCGCATTTTATTGGTAATTCTGTTGGCGTCTTTAAGTGTTGAGTCAGAATTATATTGTTGCTCTGCCCGATACTCACTCTCTGACTTACAAAAGTTTAATAAGTCATTTCGCTCTTTAGCGTGATCGCTACTACGCGGCCCTTCATCAAGCAGCTTTAAAAACGTTTGTTCAATCTGCCAGCTTAGGTAGTTATCAGCATTGGTATAAAACGGGATCAGCTTTTCGTTATCAGGGGTGTAACGTCTGAGTTTTCGAAGTAGACTTTGGCTTTGCTCGCAAAGCTCCATAGCCCGTTGATAAAATTCATCGCTTTCTTGAATTTTTAACGCATCTTTGATATCAGCATCAATAGCAAGGCGTACTTGATAACAATATAAATTTAGATTTTGTCGGTAATCTTGTTGCTCCCCTTTGTTTTTACTCACAAAGCGGCTTCGTACCAATGGAAGATGAATATTATTAGCGTTATAGGCTACAAAAGATTTAAATTGGTTATTAAAGTAAGACTCTTCGCTAAGGGTTTGAGCATTAATACCCATTTCATTTGGGATGGAAAAATAAAGATCGAGACGCTGCTCTGCACGCGGTGATAATTGCGGTTCAATAACAAACGATAAATTTTCGTCTTGCTTTAACAATGATGCCTCCTTTGGTTATCTACCTGAGTTTACGTGCCTCTTTAATTTTGTTCAACAAAAAAGGCCTAGTAAATACTAGGCCTTTTAATGGTTCTAATTAGTTAAAATTAGAATTTAACGTTTACACCTGCGAAGAAACGACGACCTAGTACATCGTATGTGTACGGGTCAGTATTTGAATCGTTATTACCTGTGTAGTAAGGAGGTTGCTTATCAAACAAGTTGTTTACACCTGCAGATAAAGTTACTGTGTCATTCACTAAGTAATTACCGCTGATATCATGGTAAACTACTGTTGGAGTGCTTGGTGCATAACAAGAATCTTCTTTTCCGATACATGCGAAGCTATCCATACCAGCTATGTAACGAGCTTGGTATTGTGCATCCCAGTTATCGCCTGCAACACTTACAGTTAAGTTAGATTTAAAGTCAGCATATCCACCCGTTCCTGATGTAATAATGCCTGCATAGTCAACTGGGTCACCAGTAACTTCTACAACATATTCGTCTAAGTAAGTTGTGTCTAAGCTTGTTTTCCAGTTCAGGCCAGCCACTTCAAAGCTGTATGCAAGATTTAAATCAACCCCAGATGTTTTTTCAGAACCAACATTTTGTAATTGATTATTGAATTTAACACGGCCAGTTGCATCCATAGATACGCCTGCTGACTGACAAAGTGCAGTGCTAGCATTTGCACCATTATTTAAACACTGATCAACAATATATTGGCTATCTACTTTAGTGATTGCATTTTCAATATCGATTTCATAGTAATCAAGCGTCATTGAGAAGCCGTCAAGCCATTGTGGCTCGTATACGACACCAGCAGTTAAAGTATCTGCTTCTTCAGGAGTAAGTGAATCATTACCACCCACAGTTACTTCTGCTTGGTCTTGAGCACCTGGATAATCAATTTGGTCAAACGATGGTGAATTGCCAGAGTACAACTCAGAAACCGTTGGCGCACGGAATGCTGTTGAAACGACGCTACGTAGCATTAGTTCATCATTTACTTTCCAAGTAAGACCTAGTTTCCAAGTCTCATCTGAACCAAATGTGCTGTAATCAAATGCACGAATAGCTGCACTTAATTCAACATTTTGTGCAAGAGGAGCATCTGCTAGTAGAGGTATAGCAAATTCAACATAAGCTTCGTTTACGTCAAAACCGCCGGCTGTTGGCTCAACCATAGGGTCGTTTGCAAGGCCTTGTGCAGTTAAAGAGTCAGGTGTAAACCATGCTTTTTCTTGACGACGCTCTATGCCTGCAGCAAATGCAGAGTAACCTGCTGGTAATTCGAATAACTCACCCGATACAGATGCTGAAAGAATAAACAGCTGGCTTCCGCCGTTATTAACTTCAGTGTACACATTTTTGCGGAAATCTTCAGAAACCCAAGCTGATTGATCAAGTGGGTTAAATTTACCTTCAAGGATTTGATCTTGAATAGCACCCATATTGTGTAAGTTGCTTAGCTTGTCAACAGAGTCATTACGGCCGAAGTTCGCTGACACGTCCCAAGAGTAATCACCAACAAAACCTTCAGCACCAACTACTGCACGAACAGTATCAACTGATTGTTCAAAGTAACGCGCGCCGGTGTCAGACATACGACGGCCGTAAGAAATTGCATCACCATTTACGTAATTCGTTTCTTGTGTGATGTAATTACCATCAGCATCTTTATCTAAATAGCCGTCACCATCTAAATCAACACGCTTATCATAGCTTTGACTTAATAATGAGTTACCCATAGTCGCAGTGTCGTACTCAAAATCAAACCAAACTGGCTGTGGTGCCATCTGTTGCTCTGACCAACGCTTAGTATAAGTAAACTCAGCAAATACGCTCGTGTCATCAGATAGTTCGTATGTAGCGATACCTGTTAAGTTTAAACGCTCCATTGGCGTGTAAAGGTAGCTTGCTGGTGAATAGTTATAAGCATCTTCATTAGTATAACGATGGTAATCGCCACCACGTCCTGTTACACCATTATCATTGATTAGAGATACTTGTATTTCTTCACCTTTAGCATCAAGGATAGTCCCTTTCTCGCTTGTACCATTCCAGATATGACCACCTTCATTGTATGAAGAACCAGTGCAATATAAACCGTTAGCACCTTCAGCAATTGGGCAGTTTGAGAAATCACGATCAGCTTGAGATGCTTTACCACGATCAGTGTATTGCATGCCGATAACAATGTTACCTTTATCGAATGAGCTACCAACAGTGAAATCAATTGAGTTCTCTGTTGCGTCACCTTCACCAGTAATTGCTGAATTAACATTCATGTCTAGGCCTTCAAAATTATCTTTTAGGATAATATTTACTACGCCAGCAACTGCATCAGTACCATAAACTGCAGAAGCGCCATCTTTTAGTACTTCCACTGATTTGATCATAGAAACAGGGATTGTATTTAAGTCAACAGTTGATGCTGCACCAGTACCCGATGCAATCATGCGACGACCGTTTACAAGTACTAGAGTACGACTTGAACCCAGACCGCGAAGGTCTATGCGGGCATTACCACCAGAACCATTATTAACGCCTGGGTTTGTCATTGCACCGCCTGTAGCGGTCATTTTCTGTAATACGCTATCAATACTTGTAGCGCCCATTGCTTTGATGTCGTCTGCACCGATAAGTGTAACAGGGCTTGCGTTTTCCATATCTGAACGCTTGATACGAGAACCCGTTACTTGAATTTTTTCAATTGACTTTGCTGCTTCGTCTGCAGCTAAAACCTGAACACTTGAGAACATTGGGATTGCTGCAATAACAGCTAAACCAAGAGTTGATTTTTTCATGAATGAACCCTACTTGTTGAATTTACCTAAATTGGCAACACTCACTTTTATGAGATTTTTGAGTGAGCGGGAGCAACTTAGGCGCCCCTAACTGAATGAAAACTTAACGACAGAGCAATAAAAGACCACCCTTATTTGCATGTACACAAAAAAGGTACTGTTGTTAACCATTGTTTCATTGTTAATTAATAAAAACACTTAAAAATCAGCTACTAAAGCAAGCTCAATCACATAAAAAACACACGTGAAATCAAATAGGTTGAGTTTGTAATCAAATGTAATTATCAGGGTGATGTGCCCTAAACAGGAAAATTAACATGTTAATCACAGATCGTTATTAAAAAGGTAAAACTAGGTGTTAATTACTAACCATATTTATGCAAGTAGATTGTTTATTTAGTCTGAATAATTTTGCTATATGCTTTAACCAGGTAAATTTTATGCTTATAGTGAATTACGAGCTCACTACACATTAATAAAAAACAGCTGTTAAATCGACGAGGGCTTTATAAATGTATTTGTGGGTAATAAAGGATGGCTATAATCTTTAAAGCAAGTAGATGTGCAAAAGGGATACTTATTATTAAGTTAAAATACTTACACTAACAGACGTGCTTCAGTTTCAGGTAACTACATGTGAGGTGAAGGACAATGGGCTTTGCCACTGGAGTTATACGGAAATAGCGTAGTTGAAAAACCACACCATAGTAAAAATTTTCAATAAGTGACGTTAAAATAGTAATCAACATTACTACTTATGCCAGTATTTTTATTGCTAGTAGTAAGTACAAGCTTCCACACCATATTTTGCTCTGAGCAAATCCCAACCATAGTATCGGCCAACCAAATATTCCCTTGCTCGGTAAACTGCAATGGAATGTAACCCATATACATAGTTACTCCCTCCAATTTAGCCGCTGTTATTGTTAGATCATTAGGTAAGTGAGCATAAATTGAAAACGGTGTCTCTGGTGATAAGGTTTCTTCGCTTAACCAAACCTTAACTTGATTTTCAAAATGACATGGTTTGTTATTTTTACACTCGGTTTGCGATTGGCTTACTTTTGCTGTTGATGTTGATCCAGAAAAGTCACAACCTAGTAAAAATAATAGAAAAGAAAGTAAGCATACTCTATATATATACATGCAAGTTCTCAAATATCTAATGTATGGGCCCAACATTTAGGGCAAGTTGGTTGATTATCGGCTTTAATGAGTGAGTAAGGTACAAATCACCTCAAAAAATAGACAGCAACTCAATAAAGTTTGATTGATGTCATATTATTACGCAATTGACCTATCTTTTTAAGGCCAAAAAATTTATCATTTCAACCGCAAAAAAAACAAGTATTTCTTGAGATTATTATCTTTAACAACCACATATTGTGGGGTTTAGATAGTATACTTTGGAATAATAGTAGGTCCTACTTTAACAAGTAGGTAATTCATTTCTAAACGCATTTATTGCAGCGGAAGCCAGAAAATGAGCCAAACAGTAGCATCACAAACTGAGTACAATTATAAAGTTGTACGCCAATTCGCTATTATGACAGTGATTTGGGGCATCGTTGGCATGGGTATTGGGGTTCTGATTGCTGCCCAACTAGCTTGGCCAGCACTTAACTTTGACACACCATGGTTAACTTACTCTCGACTTCGTCCGTTACACACGAACGCAGTAATTTTCGCATTTGGTACAAGTGCTCTTTTTGCGACGTCTTATTACGTCGTACAACGTACATGTCAAACGCGCCTTCTTTCAGATAAATTAGCCGCCTTCACCTTTTGGGGTTGGCAGTTAGTGATTGTTCTAGCAGCAATTACTCTACCTATGGGTATTTCAAGTTCTAAAGAGTATGCAGAACTTGAGTGGCCTATCGATATCTTAATTGCTGTTGTTTGGGTAACGTACGCTATTGTATTTATGGGTACTATTGCTAAACGTAAAGTGGCTCATATTTATGTAGCTAACTGGTTCTATGCTGGTTTCATTATTACTGTTGCAGTACTTCATATTGTTAACAGCATGGCTGTTCCTGTCTCACTAACTAAATCATACTCAATTTACGCCGGTGCGGTTGATGCAATGGTTCAGTGGTGGTACGGACACAATGCTGTAGGTTTCCTTCTTACTGCTGGCTTCTTAGGTATGATGTATTACTTTGTACCAAAGCAAGCGGGTCGTCCAGTTTACTCATACCGTTTATCGGTTGTTCACTTTTGGGCACTTATCTCGCTTTACATTTGGGCAGGTCCTCACCACCTTCACTACACCGCGCTTCCTGATTGGACGCAAAGCTTAGGTATGGTGATGTCTATTATCTTATTCGTGCCGTCTTGGGGTGGTATGATCAACGGTATTATGACACTTTCAGGTGCATGGCATAAGTTACGTACTGACCCAGTACTTCGTTTCTTAGTGGTTTCATTGTCTTTCTACGGTATGTCGACGTTTGAAGGCCCAATGATGGCAATTAAATCTGTAAATGCGTTATCGCACTACACAGATTGGACAGTAGGTCACGTACACTCAGGTGCACTAGGTTGGGTTGCAATGATTTCTATCGGTGCTATCTACCACCTTATTCCTGCGTTATTCTCGCAAGGTCGTATGTACAGCATTAAATTAATCAATACACACTTCTGGTTACACACTGTGGGTGTTGTTTTATACATTGTTGCAATGTGGATTTCAGGTGTAATGCAAGGCCTAATGTGGCGTGCAGTTAACTCTGACGGTACATTAATGTACAGCTTTGTTCAGTCGTTAGAAGCCTCTCATCCTTTCTATGTTATGCGTTTCTTAGGCGGTGTATTCATCGTTACAGGTATGCTGGTTATGGCTTATAACGTTTATCGTACAGTTTCAGCGAAAAATAACTCGCTAGAACTTGATGAACAAGCGCAGTTAGCATAACGGAGTCAGATAATGAGCAATAAAAATTCGCAAAATAAACACGAAATTATCGAGAAAAATATCGGCCTTATGGCCATCTTGACTGTTTTCGCAATCAGCTTTGGTGCATTGGTAGAAATTACTCCGCTAATGTTCCAAGACGACACAACTAAACCCGTTGATGGGTTACGCCCGTTAAATGCACTAGAGTTTGAAGGTCGTGACATCTATGTGCGTGAAGGTTGCGCTAACTGTCACTCACAGATGATTCGTCCATTTCGTGATGAAGTCGAGCGTTACGGTCATTACTCGGTTGCGGGTGAATCAGTATGGGATCACCCATTCCTATGGGGCTCTAAACGTACTGGTCCTGACCTTGCACGTGTAGGTAAACGTTACTCAGACGACTGGCATTATGCGCACTTAGTTGACCCTCGTGCAGTGGTTCCTGAGTCGAATATGCCAGGCTTCCCTTGGTTAGCAGAGAACACGCTTGATACAAGCTTAACTCTGAAAAAGCTACAAATTTTCCGTGACACGTTTGCTATTAACCCAGAAAACCCAAAACACCCGGGTTTAGGTTACGGCAGTGACGAGGAATTAATCGCTGACATTGCTAAAGTTGACGCAATGAATGACGGTAAAGGTGCAACAGAAATGCAAGCCCTTATTGCTTATTTGCAACAACTTGGCACACATTTGAAGTAGATTATTATGGACTACGGGACATACAGAGGCATTTTGACTCTGGTAATTTTAGTATTATTTATTGTGATTGTTGGATGGGCATATAGTAAGCGCAGTAAAAGTCGTTTTAAAGACGCTGCTAATGTCATATTTGAAGATGAAAAAAAACACAACAATACACTCTCTAACGAGGAAAAGGGGTCTGAGAAATGACTAGCTTTTGGAGTATATGGGTTATTGTATTAACCCTTGCATGCTTAATCATTATCTTTGGTCTACTAGTTTGGAACTTAAAAAACTATGTAGGCGTAAAAGAAGGTGAAAGCTGTGGACATGAGTTTGACGGCATTGAAGAATTAAACAATCCACTACCAAAATGGTGGACATACATGTTCTTCGCAACGTTTGTATGGTCTGTTTATTACTTAGCAGCTTACCCAGGTTTAGGTAACTGGGAAGGCTTAGCAAAGTGGACCAGCTCAAACCAAGGTGTTACTTCTTTAACTGAATCGAAAGAAGCAGTCATTGATGCTAAAGAAGATGGCCGCTTTGTAAAGCTAGATGCAGAATATCGTGCTGCTGAAGAGCGTTTTGGCCCAATTTTCAATGAATTGGCACAAATCCCTGTTACTGATTTAGTAGAGTCTAAGTTTGCTGGTGATGCAGCACAACAAGTAGCACTAGAAAACGGTACTAAGCATGAGCAAACGCAAGGTCAACTAGCGGTTGAAATTGGTCAGCGCTTATTTGCTCAAAACTGTGCACAGTGTCATGGCTCTGATGCTCGAGGTGGTACTGGCTTCCCTAACCTAACAGATAAAGATTGGTTATACGGTGGTACACCTGACAAAATCAGAGAAACATTACTTTTAGGTCGAGTTGCAGCAATGCCACCTTGGGGTGATGCATTAGGTGAGCAAGGCGTTAAAGAAATGACAGCTTATGTACTTAGCCTATCTGGTCGTACTGTTAACCAAAAAGATGCCGATGCAGGTAAAGCGAAATTCGCGATGTGTGCAGCATGTCATGGTGCAGATGGTAAAGGTTCAGTTGCACACAACTTACCGTTTGGTGCACCAAATCTAACTGATAACATTTGGTTGTACGGTGGTTCTCAACGTGCAGTTGAAGAAACACTTAACCATGGCCGCGCTGGTGTAATGCCTGCTTGGAAAGAGATTTTAGGCGAAGATAAAATTCACTTATTAACTGCTTACGTTTACAGCTTATCGCAAGATAAATAACGATAAAGTTAACAAAACGTTTCAGTTATAATCTTTTTATTTCAATAGATTAATACAGATCAAAAAAGCCTCCACTCGGAGGCTTTTTTTTAGTCTTTTCGATCTATTTATTATAATATAGCCGCACATTAATTAATTTTAGAGCGACTATGCAACCGACTCCGTGGTATAAAAATTTTTGGCCTTGGTTTTTAATCTTCTTTCCATTAGCTGCAATTATTGGCTGCATTAGTTTATTTATTACAGCCATTGGTAACGGCCCAGATATGGTTGTGGACGATTACTATAAAAAAGGCAAAGCAATCAACTTAGAGCTGATTAAGTTTGATAAAGCAAAAGCCTTGTATTTACATGGTGACCTAAATGTATCTGATGAGCGAGTAAGCTTTAAATTTACTAAAGGCGATACCAGTAATATCCACGCGCTAAAATTATCGTTTTTTCATCGCACTATAAAAGCTCATGATTTTGAAGCTACCCTCACTCCAAATGCTAATCAAGAGTTTACTGCATTATTAGAAAGCTACACGCCTGGTGCTTACTCAGTGTTTATTGAGCCTGTTGATGCTAGTTGGAAAATGAAAGAAAGTATTACTTTACCAACCACAGCCACCGTTTTAGTTACTCCTAATTATAAGTAGTATTTAGTATGTCTAAAAATTGCTTTCATTGTCTTGAAAGTGTGCCAGCAGGGTTTGACGCACACGTTATTATAGACAATACCGCTGAGCCAATGTGTTGCATTGGCTGTCAAGCGGTTGCTCAAAACATCATTGACCAAGGAATGACCGACTACTACAAATACCGCACCGTAAGTGCCGGCAAAGTAGAGCAACTTGTCCCTGAACAGCTCGCTTTTATTAAAAGTTATGACAATGAAGATATCCAAGATGAGTTTATTAGTACGCACAACGACAACTCTGAGGTATTACTGAGTGTTGAAGGTATAACCTGCGCCGCCTGTGCCTGGCTAATTGAAAAGCAATTATTGAACCTTAAATCGGTAAAACGCGTTGATGTAAATACCTCAACAAATCGTGCCATGATCCACTGGGATAAAAGTGCCACGCCTTTAAGTGAGCTAATTACCTCATTGGCTGAAATAGGATATAAAGCTTACCCCTTCCAATCAGATTTAGAAGCCCAGCAAAAGCAACAAACAGCCAAAGCGTATATTCGCCGCCTTGGTGTCGCAGGCTTGATGACCATGCAAGTGATGATGTTTGCCTTTGCAATGTACTTCGGCATGTTCTCTGGAATGGATAGCAACTTTGAACAGTACTTTAGATGGATCAGTTTAATTCTAGCCACTCCAGTCATTTTATACAGCGCCCTTCCCTTTTTAAGTAACGCAATTAACGGCTTAAAGGCAAAGCAGCTGAATATGGACTTACCAGTATCATTGGCTATTTTTGGTGCTTATGGCGCCAGCTGTTATGCCACCGTAATGGAAGTAGGCGAAGTTTACTTTGAATCTATTTGTATGTTTACCTTTTTACTCTTACTAGGTAAATACTTAGAATTTAGAGCGCGTTTAAAGGCCAGTGAATTCACTGCCAACTTGCAAAAGTTGTTACCCCTTACTGCACGTACGCTCGATGAGCAAGGTAATGAGCACATCATTGCCGCCAAAAAACTCAAACTTAACGATATTGTGTTAATAAAGGCTGGCGAAACCATTCCTGCTGATGGCATATTGGTTAAAGGCAGTACCAGTGTTGATGAGTCTATGATGACCGGCGAACATCAACCAGTACGAAAGTATATTGATCATAATGTGTATGCAGGCACGGTTAATCATGATGGTATTATTGAAATAAAAATCAATAAACTAGGCCAAAACACCCTACTTAATCAAATTATTCGCCTGCAACATAATGCCCTAACAAAACGCCCAAGACTGGTTGAAATTACCGACAAAGTAGCGCAGTGGTTTGTTGCTGTATTATTGGTGTTTGCCTCTCTAACCGCCATTGGTTGGTACCAGGTAGACCCTGATGTTGCTTTTTGGATCACTATATCGGTGTTAGTGGCCACTTGCCCGTGCGCATTAAGCTTAGCAATTCCCACCGCATTAACGTGTGCTGTAGCAACCTTAACCCGCAAAGGTATACTAATTAAGCAAGCACATGTGCTAGAAACCCTATCAAAGCTCACTTTATTTGCCTTTGATAAAACAGGTACGCTTACACAAGGTAAATTTAGCCTCGACGTGGTTGACATACTTGATGATAACTACAGCAAAGAGCAAATTCTTGATATTGCAGCCCAGCTTGAAAGTTACTCTGAACATCCTATTGCCAGTGCATTTAAGGAGTTTAAAGGGCAACGTAAATTTGACGATGTACAACTGCACCCAGGCATTGGGATAAGCGCTCAGTTCGATAATACCCATTACGCTATTGGTAAAAGTGGCTGGTTTGACACAAAAAAAACCAACGCACAAGCAACGCTTTACATAAACAAGCAGGCTGTTGCACGCTTTTACTTTGTAGATAAAGTTAAAGCTGATGCCGATAAGCTCATTAATGTTTTACAAGCGGCTAACCTTAGTTGCCATATGCTAACTGGTGATGCATCTGATGCCGGTGCCAAAGTCGCTAAAAAGTTAAAGCTTAACTCAGTGCAAGCCAGTTGCAGTCCAAAAGATAAACAAAATGCCGTTGATCACTGGTCATCGCAAGGTGAAATTGTTGCTATGGTTGGTGATGGCGTAAACGACAGCCCAGTATTTGCCAGTGCCCATTTATCTATCGCCATGGAAACCGGTGCCGATATATCTAAAAACAGTGCCGATGTTGTATTGCTTAACAGTGACTTAGCCTCTATCTCGCATTTATTAACCGTTGCCAAGCAAACACGACGTATAATTAAACAAAACCTAACACTTTCTTTATTATATAATGGCTCTATATTACCGCTAGCGGCCATGGGCTTAGTTGCTCCTTGGATGGCCGTTATTGGTATGTCTGCCAGCTCTATTATTGTGATATGTAATTCACTAAGGCTATTAAAGTTATGAGCATAATTTATATTTTAGTTCCTATTGCTATTTTGTTTGTATTAATTGCTATTGGCGTATTTTTTTGGGCAGTAAAAGGCGAGCAATTCTCTGATTTAAACAAGCAAGGCCACAGCATTTTGTTTGAAGACGACAAAGAGCAGCACAATAAAAGTAATGATTGACCCTATATTTGTTAGCGCTTTTTTAATGGGCTTAATTGGCAGTGGTCATTGCATTGCTATGTGTGGCGGCATTGCCAGTTCGTTACAACTTGCCAGTAACAAACGCCAAACCTGGTTATATTCTCTAGCTTATAACAGCGGTCGAGCTTTAAGTTATATGCTAGCAGGAGCCCTTGTCGCGGGTATTAGTAGCCAGTTTGCTACGCAAAATTCTGCCTTTTCATTATTTTTGTCATTTTTAGCTGGTATTTTTATGTTACTGGTTGGCGTTTATATTATGCGCCTAGCCGCCACCTTACAGTGGCTCGAAAAACTAGGTAAAACCCTCATTTGGCAGCACTTAATTAAACTTAATAAGTATTTAATGCCCATTGATTCGCCTTTTAAAGCACTTGGTTATGGCGCGTTATGGGGCTGGTTACCGTGCGGTTTAGTATACTCTGCACTTACCTGGGCAATGACCAGTGGCAGTGCCATTAATGGTGCTTTAGTTATGCTGGCATTTGCTCTAGGCACATTTCCTGCCATGATCACCTTAGGTATGGCTGCACAAAAGCTAAATACGCTTTTTAATCACCCATGGACACGAATAACATTAGGCAGTGTTATCATTTGGTATGGTATCTACCTTCTGATCATTGCAACAGATAAGCTAGTGCATTAACATTATAAAATGTCGTGCATAGAAATTTAACGGATTGAACTTATGGATTTTTCTCAAAGTCGTGCTAAAGGTAATTGTGCCATTAGCTGTAATAACTGCAGTATTAGCCAGTTATGTTTACCATTTTCTTTAAATGGCCAAGAAATGGATAAACTTGATGAGATCATTGAGCGAAAAAAACCATTACACAAAGGTGACTACTTATTTGAATCGGGCGCGCCTTTAAATGCAATTTTTGCGGTTCGTTCAGGTTCGTTTAAATCGTATACTTTGTCTGAGCAAGGCGATGAACAAATTACCGGCTTTCACTTAGCTGGCGACCTTGTTGGGTTTGATGCCATTAATAAAATGCAGCACCAAAGCTTTTCTCAAGCACTAGAAACCTCAATGGTATGTGAAATCCCCTTTGATACCCTTGACGAACTCGCTGGTAAACTGCCCAAGCTTCGCCAGCAAATTATGCGTTTAATGAGTAGTGAAATAACTTACGACCAAGAAATGCTGCTATTACTTAATAAAAAGTCTGCCGAAGAACGCCTAGCGAGTTTTATTTATAATTTATCAGAGCGTTTTGGTGAGCGTGGTTTTTCACGTAAAGAATTTAGATTTACCATGACCCGCGGTGAGATTGGCAACTACCTCGGTTTAACAGTAGAAACTATTAGTCGTTTGTTAAGTCGTTTCCAAAAAGCTGACTTAATTAAAGTAGAAGGCAAGTTTATTACTATTTTAGATAATGACGCGCTTGCGAAAACAGCTGCGATTGTAAAGCCACGTTAATAAATCAATAAATTGATATAGAACAATAATCTTAGTGCTACCCCCTTTAACTGTTGTGTATTTGCGTTACACTGAATGTATAACTGTTAAGTGAATGGAGTAGCACAATGGAAACGATTAAACGTATTATCGCGGTTATTGACCCAACTAAAGACGATCAAAATGCCCTCGCGCGTTCAATAGATTTAGCCAAAAAATCGGGTGCGAGCATTACCGCCTTTATGACGGTTTATGATTTCTCTTACGAAATGACTACTATGCTATCAGGTGATGAACGTGAAGCAATGCGCCAAGCCGTCCTCAAAGATCGCGAGCTATGGCTCAAAGATCTAATCTCTCCTTATCAAAATATTAATATTGATACGCAAGTTATTTGGCATAATCGCCCATACGAGGCAATAATTAATACCGTTATCAATGATAAATACGACTTGGTTATCAAAGGTACTCATCAACACGGTGCGCTTAAAGCGGTCATTTTTACTCCTACAGACTGGCACTTAGTCAGAAAGTGTCCAACGCCCGTTTTATTTGTCAAAGATATGCAATGGCCAGCACAAGGGAATATTTTAGCTGCTGTGAACGCAGTCAGTGAAAATGAGCAGCACCTATCACTTAATAAACGCATAATTAAAGATGCACAATTTTTATGTGAGCTAGCTAATGCTAAGCTTAACTTAGTCAATGCCTACCCTGCTACACCGGTAAATATTGCCATAGAAATCCCAGAATTTAACCCTGGGCTTTACAATGAATCAGTTAAAAAACATCATATTGAATCAACTAATGAACTAGCTAATGAGTTTAACCTAACCTCTGATCAATGCTTTATTGAAGAGGGATTGCCAGAAGATGTAATACCGGATATTGCAAATCGTTTAAATAGTGAGTTAGTGGTTATTGGCACTGTGGGACGTACCGGCTTAAGTGCTGCATTAGTGGGTAACACCGCTGAACATGTTATTGACAGCCTCGATTGTGATGTACTTGCATTGAAACCTGATGGCTATGTAAGCCCACTCGCAGAAAGTTAACGTTTGCTGTAGCTGTGATATTACATATGGCATATAATACGCCCCTTTATTTTTAGCAATTAATTTTGCCGTACTATTTATAAGGGGGCGTAGTGTCTCATTCTGCTCAAGCCAAAGCTCAACACAACTTAAATAAGCTTCAAAAGCGTTTACGCCGCCTCACAGGTCAAGCTGTCATGGACTTTAACATGATAGAAGAAGGTGATCGTATCATGGTGTGCTTATCGGGCGGTAAAGACAGTTACACTATGCTCGATATGCTGCAACATTTACAGCGTGTTGCCCCTATTAAGTTTGACCTTTTTGCGGTTAACCTTGACCAAAAGCAACCAGGCTTTCCTGAGCATGTACTGCCTGAATACCTTGATAATTTAAATATTGAATACAAAATTGTCGAAGAAGATACCTACAGTATTGTTACCGATATTATTCCTGAAGGTAAAACAACGTGCTCACTTTGCTCTCGCTTACGCCGTGGTATTTTATATCGTACGGCTAAAGAGCTACGCGCCACAAAAATAGCTTTAGGTCATCACCGCGATGACATGATAGAAACCTTGTTTTTAAATATGTTTTACGGCGGAAAACTCAAAAGTATGCCAGCTAAACTAATGAGTGATAACGGCGAGCACATGGTTATTCGCCCGTTGGCTTATTGTAAAGAAGCCGATATAAGCAAATATGCGTTTAGCCAAGGCTACCCAATTATTCCGTGTAACTTATGCGGCTCACAAGAAAACTTACAACGTAAGCACACTAAAAACATGCTAGAGCAATGGAATAAAGAGCACCCAGGGCGTATAGAAAGTATTTTTACTGCCATGCAAAATGTTGTACCTTCGCATTTAGCTGATAACCAGTTGTTTGATTTTGCTAATCTGCAAACCGGTGATGTTATTGATGGTGGCGATATCGCGTTAGATAAACCAGATATTCCAAAAGCGCCAGTTAATCCTGAACAAGATGAAGCAAACCAAGCCGACGTGGTTACTATTAATTTAAGCTAATTTTTTAAGGGTTTGCAGTAATGCAAACCCTTCACTCTGTTCTATGCTGCTACTTACCGGCAGCTAATCCTTGTAAAAACTCTAAACTCTGCAATTCTTGTTTATTCGCCTGGTAAGGCAGCTGCTGTAAGCTATCATAAGCAAAATCTTCAATAGTAAACTCACTCACTTTACTTTGCCCAAAGCTGTTTCGCTCACCTGGGCTTGGCGACATACGTTCAATAACAAAGTCACTCAATCGTAAGCCATTTGTTTGCTTAGGCAAAACAGACCAATGCGCTTTAAAATCAATTTGTTCACTGCCCTCATTTAAACGAGCTTTAGCAACTAAATGTGCTAATGGCGAAGTACCGCTGTATAAGTTAGCTCTTAAACGATATAAACCACTTTTTATCACTGTTAAATTAGCAGGCACTATCATATTATCATTACGTGGATATGCGTTATCAAAGCTAGTTAGGGTTGCACTAGGCGGCATATATTGTATTTGTGCCACCACAGGAACCATTTTATCCACAATGTCGGCCTCAACTAATAACTGTAAATTGCGAGGATAGTCTTCCTCACCTTTAAACGTAATTACAAGTTCATTGTCACGAGCAACACCACTGTGTGTTTTTAACGGCTGTTTAGTATCCGTATCACTGAGTGTTACCTGTGCTTTACCTAAATTTTGTGCGCTTATGGTTAATTCAATTGCTTGCGGATAGACATAGCGATATTGAGATAAACTTAAGGTTAACTCCCCGCCTTGCTCTCCTACTGGGCTAGTAACCGGGAAAAACTGATTTGGCTTTAGCCGGTCTTCATCATATACCGTTAAAGGTTGCGAATAAGGCGGGAATACTAAGTTTTGTTGATATTGCTGCGCCACCGCCAATGCTGCTTTAGCTATATCTTCATTAAACTCATGCTGCTCTTTAGGCATTTTTTTTATGCTTGATTTAACTGCTGATGCCTCTTTTTTTACCGGCATAGCAACAAATTCAGGTGTTTTTGTATGCTCTTTAGCTGTTGTTTGCGACACTGAATAACTAGCATTGCCTTTACCTAAAAACCACATCAAGCCGGTAACTATTATTACTAAAACAATAACGTAGGATTTTTTCATTGTTATTTATCCTATAAATACTAGGGTCTGTTGACCTTTCAAGGTTTAATTTGCAGCAGTCTGTTTGGTATTTAGGCAAGGCAGAGTCTATGTGGTGTGGTTATTCCCCATAAATAGGCGATAACGCAGCATCAATACCAAACAGGCGCAGCCCTTCGGGTTCTGCCTAGGGGCGATTTACTCTTTGTTGCTCGGTTTTGACTTAGCCCACTAGGTTACAAACCTCGCGCCGCGATTAAACCGCCCCTAGTTTGAACAAATTGTAATCCGCAAAGGTCAACAGACCCTAGCAGTTAATCACTTTTAGAACGTAAACCTGATGCTATTTGCATTCAGGTTTTCTTACCTAAAAATAAATAACTGCATAAAGCGAATTGGTATCAAAAGCGTGCAGCATATAAAGCCGCACGCACAATCACCTTTATGGGATCACATTATATATGAGCGTTGAAGCACTCAAATTATCAGAGTCTTTTACATAACGGTATTGTTTTTTCCAAAACCAACTACCGGTAGTTTCATCGACAGTTTCATATCCTAATGTATCGCCAGCCACGCTAATATTATTCATTGCCACCGTTACATTACCTTGGTGCTGCGCTTGTTGAATTTCGTTATGGCTGTAACTGTTAGTCATCATTAATGGATAATGGTATGGCATGAAGCTACTAACAGCATCACCTTGTGAAGTTAAACGCCCATTGGTGTCAATATTGGCACTACAACTACCAAATGAGCTTACCGAGCTTGCGCCACATGATGAGTGAGTAGCGACTACCGAATCATCGTTACCACGTAAAAAGCCAGCCGTTAAACCTAAGTAAGCATTACCATCGGCCACAAAACGTAAACGCGGAGTGCGCGCATCAGGTAATGGCGCGATTCTACGTGCATTATTAACTTTTAAATCATGTAAAACACCTACCGCTTCATTAACCTCACTGCCTAGCCACCAAGTTAATGCAGCATCTACAGCAAAATTCCACGATGCGCCGGTTAACGCACTCACCGCTAAGTCGGCTAATTCACTACCGCCACCAGCACCTGCTAAATCAAAGGTAGCAATAATATTAAGCGGTTTTAAACCCGCGTTTTCTAGCCAGTTTTCTTGGTTATCTATAATATATCGGGCAACTAAGTCACCGGTAGAGTGGGTTACAAACACGCAGCCTGGCTCGCATAAATTTGAGCGAGAGATCTGTTGTAGCTTGGGCCATACCCAATCTGTAGTAATTTTTCCTTCTATTCGTTCATACGCAGGCCAGTCAATGCGCTCGTCGGCACGGTTTACCCAATAAGACTGCCAATAGCTTTGGCCATCGTTTACTACATCACTACCTGCTTTATTGGTAAGCTGGGATACTTGCAAACCATGAATTAAAACTACTTTATACTCTTTACTAAGCGCAGAAAAACTCATTAAGAGCCCTATTGCTGCTGCAAATAAAGTCGCGCGTTTAAAAGTGTGTGTGTTGTTCATATTAATCCTTAACTGATTGAATATTTTTATTATGCTTAGCTTGTTACACGCTGTTGTCAGTGCATGGTAAAAGCAGTGCATTGACCAGTATTGGGAACAAATTTAAAAAATGCAACATTTTGTTATCATTTCCACCGTTAAAGCTAAATATTTGCGTTAAAATACGACAAAAGCGCCAAACTATTGTGTTAAACAAAATAGCTTTATCCCCTTCTTAAGCAGTATCAATAAACTTTCTTCTAACTGTGGTTAACTATTAAACAACACTACTTTTTATTGATGTAATAGCGTAAGTTAATTACACACGATGAAAACCAAGGAATTAAAATGATAAAAAAAATAATTTTTGGCAGTGTTTTATTTACTGCAATTTCAGCGCCTAGTTTTGCTAGTAGTATTAACACCCAACTTGAACAAGCAACACAAAGTGTAAGTGAAAAAGTCATTACATGGCGTCGCCATTTGCATCAATATCCAGAACTGAGTAATCGCGAATTTGAAACCGCTAAGTACATTACTAACCATTTAAAATCTTTGGGTCTTGAAGTACAAACCGATGTTGCGCATACCGGTGTTGTGGCTAAATTAAGCGGTGGTAAAAAAGGCCCTTTAATCGCCCTTCGTGCCGATATGGATGCTTTACCCGTTACCGAACAAGTTGATTTACCCTTTGCCTCTAAACAAACCTCAACCTATCGTGGTAATGAAGTAGGCGTTATGCATGCCTGCGGGCACGACACTCATGTTGCTATTCTAATGGCCGTAGCAGAGACACTGGTAAAAATTAAAGAGCAGTTAGCGGGTGACGTACTGTTTGTATTTCAACCCGCTGAAGAAGGCGCCCCCGAGGGAGAAGAAGGAGGCGCAGAGCTAATGCTAAAAGAAGGTTTATTTAAACAAAAACCTGAAGCGGTGTTTGGCTTGCATGTCACCAGCTCACTTAATACTGGTCAAATTGGCTTTAGAGAAGGGCCACTAATGGCCAGTGAAGACTCTTTCACAATTAACGTAACGGGTCGTCAAACTCATGGTTCACGCCCTTGGAATGGCGTAGATCCCATTGTTGCTTCATCACAAATTATAATGGCAACTCAAACAATCGCCTCTCGCCAGGTAGATGTAACTAAAGCGCCTTCTGTTATTTCATTTGGCGCGATTAACGGCGGCATACGCTCAAATATTATCCCCGATAATGTAGAGCTTATTGGTACAATTAGAACCTTTGATCAAACTATGCGTGCCGATATTAAAAAACGTTTAGCTAAAACCGCTGAGCTGGTTGCCGAATCCGCGGGGGCTAAAGCTGATGTGCATATAGATCACGGCTACCCTGTAACAGTAAATAATGTTGCACTGACTCAAAAAATGACCCCTACGCTTGCCCGTATTGCTGGTGCTGACAATATTATTACCACGGATTTAATTACCGGTGCAGAAGACTTTAGTTATTATGCGCTAGAAACTCCTGGGCTGTTTTACTTTTTAGGCGTTACTCCAAAAGATCAAAACGCTAAAACGGCACCAAGTAATCATTCACCTCAGTTTTATGTTGACGAAAGCGCATTACAACTTGGCGTAGAATCATTATCTCAACTGGTCGTTGACTACTTACAATAACAACCCAGCATAACAAGCACTGGGCTAATAACCTTGTGCTTGTGTTATAGAGAGTGTTATTCAGCTAATATAAATCCCCAATCGCTTATCTTTTAATGTCTAATATAAATTCTCAATCTGGTAAGGACACCTCAATGACGGCAGAGTATTTTAATTTTTTAAGCCTTATTGGCGTGGCATTCTTTGCAATTTCAGGTGCATTATTAGGCCACGACAAAGATATTGGTGGATTTGGTGTTGTCGTTGTTGGCTCAGTCACCGCGTTAGGCGGTGGCACGCTCAGAGATATTCTTCTTAATCAACCTGTATTTTGGATAGCCAACCCCGATTATTTATACGCTACCTATGGCGCTATTTTTGTCACCGTTATGTTTATTCGCCACTTGCCCGACCTGTCTAACTATTACATGTTGCTGGTTGACGCTATTGGTATGGCTATTTTTAATGTGGTCGGTATTGAAAAAGCATTAATTGAAGGTACAACCATGGTGGTTGCGCTTACAATGGGAATGACGACGGGTATATTTGGCGGCTTAATACGTGATGTGATCTGTAGAGAAGTACCACTGGTGATGCGCGAAGAACTTTACTCCACCGCGTGTTTTGCAGGAGGCTTAACCTATGCCACGCTATTTTTATTAGATGTCCCTTATTTATGGTGCATTATAGGTTCATTATTGGTAACCGTTTTTCTAAGATTGGGCGCACTGCATTTTGGCTGGCAACCCAACCTATTTAGAAAACGAACTCCAAAAATAAGAGATTAGTATAAGTATGGCTTTACACTAATCGCTCATACAAGCCTGACGCCCGTGATACACTTTTACCCATGGCCAGTTGCAGCACTTTTTTATCTGCCACCAGCTCAAAGGTCTGTTTTGCGCGGGTAATTCCCGTGTACACTAATTGCCTATTAATACCGATACTCGCCTGCTTGAGAGGTGGTAACACCATCGCGGTATAACTAAACTCTGAGCCTTGGGATTTATGAATGGTCATTACATACACTTTATCGTGCGCCGGAAGCCGTGCGGGTGAAAATGCCCGTTCATTACCTTGTTCATCAATAAACACTGCCTTGAGTTGGCCGCTGTCATCGGGCATTAGAATTCCTATATCACCGTTAAATAATTTTAGCTGGTAGTCGTTTTGACTAACCATTATCGGCATCCCTATATAATGCCGCTGATTAGGGTTAACGCTAATTAAACCTTGCTGCTGTAATACCCGTTCAATACGCTGATTTAAACTATTAACGCCGTAATCGCCTTCACGTACTGCAGCAAGTAACTGATAACTGGCAAAAGCTGCATGCACTTGCGCAACACTGGCACCTTGCGCTATCAGTGTTAGGTAATTAGCATAATGACTTGCGGCACTATTTACTAACTTTTCAATTGGTGTGGAAACAAAATCATAGTCTAAAATAATATCGCTAAAATGCCCTTCGCTACTTTGTTGTTCAACATAGTTTAATATCCCACGGTTGTTGGTATTAACCGCCAGCGCCAATTGACCTATGCCACTTTTTGCATCAAACCGATAGCTATGTTGTAAAAAGGCAATGCAATCCGCGAGTTTAAACTCACTTTGAGTTTGCGCGTTGAGTTTAACAGTGCCATTAAAGCACAGCGTGTTCAATTGCTCACAGCGTACTTTTGAATAACGCGGTGTTTGTCCAAGTACTAACCCTTGGCATAAATCACTCATTACGCTACCAGTATCAACCGAAGCAAGTTGGTCTTTATCGCCGAGTAAAATCAATCGAGCATGATCTGGCAAGGCCTCAATTAATTTAGCCATAAGTGATAAGTCGACCATGCTGGCCTCATCAATAATCAATACATCAACATGCAACGGATTGCTTTTATCGTGCCGAAATTTATTGGTAAATGGCTTAACTCCCAACAACCGATGAATGGTTTGCGCGCTTTGCGGGATCAACGAATTAATATCATCTGGTATTTCACTAAGCTTATTTTTAGCCCCTAAAATTGACTCTGTTAGCCGTGCCGCTGCTTTACCGGTGGGTGCTACTAATTTTATGCTCAATGGCGCCGCTTTATATAACGATTGTAAAATCGCTAACAGCTTTGTTACCGTGGTGGTTTTACCGGTGCCAGGCCCGCCCGTGATCACACTAAAACCTTTTGTGGCGGCAATCGCACACGCTACTTTTTGCCAATCAATGTCAATACTCGGATCATCAGGAAAGTAGCGGGTTAATAACTGAGCAAGTACTGCATCATCAATGTTAAGTTGTCGTTCGCTCATTGTCAGTAATCGTTGGGCAAGAGTCTGTTCATAGCCTGCTAAACGAGAAAAATATAATCGTTGATTAAACAATTGCAGCGGCTTTTGCTCCCCAACACTGTGATGTGAGAGTAAATAACGTATTGCTGCCTCAGTCGTAAAGTCATTACTAAATGGGCTGAGAGTGTCAGGCTGTGTGCCCTCTAGTTTAGTAAAGTCGCTTTGACGTAAATTAAACGGATTAGTCCAGTCAACCTCTGTTAGGGTTAAACAGCTATGTTGGCTTTGCTGCGATAAACACAGCATTAAAATTATATAAAAGAGGTCGTCATACCCTTGCTGTGCGTTTGTGCCACTGAGCAATTCAGCCAGTTTTACATCAACCACACGCACTCTATGTTCGTCCGTTAAATACGTTAGCAACGGCACGACTTTAATACTTTCGCTGCCCTGCATCGTTGGCGGTGCTGTTGTGAGCACAGGTTCATCTATAGGGGCATCATCTAAGTCATCAAACAAACCCGGTTGTTGATTTAAATCACTCATAGCATGGCTCCTTGGCTAAACAAGCCATCTAAAATAACGACTTGATCTGCACTTAGCTGTTTAAAGTACACTCCCTCATCTGCTGGCATACCGCGTAAAAAAGTATAATAAACACCGCCTAAATGCGCCTCTATTGAATAATCGGGAATTCGCTGTTTAAGCAAGCGATGCAGCGCTACGGTATAAATTAAATACTGTAAATGATATTGGTGACTGGTCATTGCTTGCTCTAGCTGCTCAGACACATAATCGGCAGCGGTACTGCCCAAATAATTCGATTTATAATCTAAAATATAATACTTGCCTTGGTAGCAAAAAATTAAATCAATAAAGCCTTTTAGTAACCCTTTAACATGGGCAAACTCAAGTTTACTTTGGTTAAAACCAAAATGTTTAATTAACACTTCATTAAGCTTAGGGGCACTGAGGCTGCTAAGCGGTAAATTAAACTCCATTTCGACTAAACAGTCACTTGGCGCTAATTGGCTCAAACTTAAATTATTCTCGCTGTTTAACGGGCAATTAAGTGCATCGAGTACCCATTGTTCGGTAATTTGCTGCCATTGCTCATCGATATGGTACTTTTCAAAAGCACGCTCAATCACAGCCGTTAAGTTTTGCTCGGCATTCGTGGGATGATTTACCGGACTGGTAAAATCAAGCTGCTCAAATATTTCGTGCAAACAACTCCCTGGTTTTGCACCCTTAGGAAAGCTATACGGTGAAGGAAGTTCATCTTGCTGCACGGCAAACTCATCTCTTTGATGATCTTCATCACTGCGCCCTGGAGCAAGTTGATCAGCATACTTTTTAAAGCTCAAGGCACTAAAGCTGGTTGCTCGCCAGTCACGTTCAATCTGCGCCGTTACTGTATTAATAAGTAAATCGTGCTGTTTAGTGTCACTATTTTTTAACCGAAGTATGCCCTGATCAACTAATTCGCCTGAGGTAAATTGCTGGTATTGCATAGCATGATTAGCCTCACAAAATTCACTTAAATGGGTGCGCCACACTTGGCTACTGCTTATCTCTATTCCTGAGAATAACACATGCCCCAGCGCACTACTTTGAATTGCTAAACGGCTACTTTGCCCTTGAGAAATGTTATACACGCCCAGCGAACAAAAATGCACTGCTCGGGTCAGTGCCACATAAAGCAAACGTAAGTCTTCTGCTAAACGTTCTTGTTCGGCTTTTTGCAGGGCGTCTTCGTCTTTACTTAAATCGTAAATCAACTTGCCATTTTGATGATAAAGCGCGTCTTTAGTTTCACGATAACCACTGGCAAATGGCATAAATACCAATGGGTATTCAAGCCCTTTAGAAGCGTGCATAGTCACAATTTTAACTAAGTTCGCATCACTTTCTAAGCGAACTTGCACTGTTTCGCCATCTTGCTGGCTCACCTTTTGCGCAAACCAACGTAATAAACGAAGTGTCCCTTCAAGCTCTATTTGTTTTTGCTGCAGTATTTCGCCAAGATGTCTAAAATCGGTAAGCCAACGTTCTACGTTATAGCCCAAGCCTTGCCATTTGGCACTGAGCTGATTGTGACTCAGTAAGCGTTCGAGCATTGCCATTGCCCCTTGCTTATGCCAAATATGGCTAAGTTGAGCAAAAAAGTTTAGGTGTTCTTGCCAGCTATTTTCATCATCGGCTAGAGCAAAAATATCGTTATAGCTTAAACAAAATAACGGGCCAGCTAATACACCGCGTAGTAACGCCTCATCGTACTGACCATGCAAAGCCGTTAAAAAATTGAGCAAGTGATGACTCAACTCTTGGCTAAATACACTGTCGCGCGACAAATACACACTGGCAATATTAGCTTTACTCAGCGCTTGCTTCATTATTTGTGCTTCAACGCGGTCGCGCACCAAAATACAAATATCAGCAGCACTGACAGGGTTAGCGCCAATACAAGCAATACCTTGGCTTGCTTGCTCAAGTAAAGTAACTATTTTATTAGCAAAATGGGTGGCTAAATGTGCTTGCCCTACGCCTTTACTGGTCGGCTTATTTTTTTCATCGCCGGCTTCATCTACAAACACATTAAACTCAAACGCGGTGGCAGGTTTACCGTCAATTAAAAACGACTCATCTGCTTTTTTTCCTTTCGCTTTCACTTTATTAAATGGAATGGCGTTATTATAAATAAAGCTGTTGTCGTATTTGCTAAATAAGCTATTTACGCTATTTACAATATCACTGCTTGAGCGAAAGTTAGTGCCCAATGTAAATTGTTGTGGCTCATCTACCGCTTCTTTTGCGCCAATGTAGGTAAATATATCTGCGCCCCTAAACCCATAAATAGCTTGTTTAGGATCGCCTATCATAGCTAAAGTGGTATTGCTTTGAGCATAAATTTTACTAAAAATACCGTACTGAATCGGGTCAGTATCCTGAAACTCATCTATCATTGCCACCGGAAATAACTGCGCTATTTTTTGTGCGAGTACATCACCTTGTTCACTCTTTAAGGCACTGTGTAAATTAGTCAGTAAATCGTCAGGGGTGATCACGCTTTGTTCTTGTTTGCGTTTAACTATGGCCGCTTTTACCCAGCTCGCCGCATATTGCACTATCGCAATTTTTAGCCCTTGGTTGATGGTGTTGTTAAGTGCGGCTAAGGCATCGAATTGGCTAATAAGTGGATGGGTCAGTAATGTGCCATTTTTTTTATAATTAGCTGCATTACTTAAGTTCTCGCTACTCCACACCTCAAACGAATACTTACTGGTACCAAATTCAAAAAAGTCATCATTGCCTAAGCAAAATGCTTCAAGTGCAGCAAGACTGCCCTTTCGCCCAGGTGTTTTTGAGCCACTTAAATCGGATGCTTTAACAGCACCAATAAACTCTTGCTCTAGGCAGGCTTTTTTAAAGGCTGGAACACGCGCCAAGTATTCATCTCGCGCTTGCCATACCGCATCTAAACTAACTTGCGGGGTTATCTCTGCGTTCGCCTTATTTAAAATACTACTTACATGACTAAATAGTGATTCGGGTGCGGCAAATACCGCTAAAATCGCATCTGTTCTTTCTTTACTAAGTGGATATACAAACGCGCGCCAAAAGTCTTTTATGGTTTCAAGCAGAATATCGCGCTCATCTAAAATGAACTCTAAGTTAAATGCTACACCAGATTCAAACGCATGCTGTTTTAGCATTCGCTGACAAAAGCCATGAATGGTAAAAATAGCTGCTTCGTCCATTGATTTAGCTGCAGCATCAAGTAAGTCAAACGCACGGTGCTTGTCATCAACACCTGCTATTACACCCTCAATTAGCTCATCATTAGGTACTTGCCCCAGTAACGCATCACGCGCGGCAATAATACGGCTGCGAACTCGGTCTTTAATTTCTTGCGTGGCGGCATCGGTAAAGGTGACTACCAAAATTTGCTCAACGCTCAATGGCATACTCAGCTCACCGGGTATTTGCATGCCCAATAAATAGCGCAAATACAAACCCGTGATCGTGTAGGTTTTACCTGTGCCTGCACTGGCTTCAATTAAGCTTTGTCCTGATAATGGCATAGTGAGTGGATTAAGCGCTTGCATAGTCACTCTCCTTGGCGTGCTCGAATAATGGGGCGAGTAGCTTATCGCTCCAATGTATAAATTCGTCTTGGCAGTCATTAAGTGATTGCACCGTTAAACGAATATAAGGGTTTTCTCCTTCACCTCGGCCAATATACTGTGGACTAAATTTACTGTTGGCTTTTGCCATATCACCACCGCTTTTTACGTATTCATAACCACTTACCGGAAAAAACGCCACGGGCTTGTTGCGTAATGCTTTATAAAGCTCAAACCAATCTGCGAGCAGTAAATCGGCATCGGCTTTACTCATTGGGGCAAAACTAATTTGTTTATCTAAACCTAGCAATAAGGTTTCAACCTCTTGTTGCATGCTTTGTGCAGCAAGATGATAAATAAAGCCTTTAATTAAATCTTTAGCTTTAATACTGGCACTGCGATAAAACACTTGTTTTTGCATATACACATGGTTTAACCAGCCTTCAATGGTGGTGTTTTCAAGCAAAAGTAACACCTCTATCGGTTCGCTTTTACCCGCTTTTATTTGTTGTTTTACTTGCCCTGCAAGCGCATCAACGCGATGTTGCATGCTCTCATAAATTAAGCTGCCAACATGGGCTTGCGGCAACTCACCGCGCTGCAGTATTTGTTCGGTACTCAGTGGTGTATCGTTAATATTAGCTTCAAGTATTTCATCAAGGTAAAAATAACGGCGCAGCGCATCTAAGCTAAACGGTTCTTCATCTTTGGCTATATCGTTAAGTTGCGGCAAACGTAACCCTAGGCTTTGCTGATAAAAGCTCTCTTGTGCATGGCACACACTGCGAATAAACATATCAAGATCAAGCAGCTCTGGAGGCGTTACATCAAGCGCAGTGATTGCTTTTGGCTCAATGGCCTCGCTAGGCAGCCAAATTGGGTTATAGCTGTGGTTGTTAAGCCCTGCCTGTTCAGCGCTCGCTGGCAAATAATAATGACTATTAAAAGGTTGTAAATGTTGTTGGCTAATAAGGCAATCTGGCAAGGGTTTATCACTGGGTTCGCTAAGTTTAAAGCTGCGACCTATGTATTCTAACAATTCACTGACAAGTGTTGATGGCATGCGTGGCTGGTTATCAAAACATGATCGACCAATGTAGCTCATATATAAATTATCTCGGGCACTAAGAAGCGCTTCTAAAAAGAGGTAGCGGTCATCGAGTTTTCGTGAACGGTCACCTTTTTGCTTTTTAGAATAAGGTACTAGGTCAAACCCGATAGGCTGCACGGTACGAGGGTAATCGGCATCATTCAAGCCTAGCATACACACCACCTTAAACGGCACAGCGCGCATTGGCATTAACGTACAAAAATTCACCAGCCCCACTAAAAAACGTTGGCCGACACCTTTTTCTTGTATGCCTTGTTTAATTAAATAGCTAACAATGCGCTGCGACACGGCCTCACTGTAATCACCATTATCATGATGTTTGCCAATGTCTTCGAGTACTTTTTGCAGTACTAATAAATCCCAACTGTCGTCACTTTCGCTCTCATAAATAGTGTTGAGCAGCTCATTTAAAATTTGGGCTTTATTGGTGAGTGTGTCATCGGGGGTGAGCTTAGCTTTAAAGTCTTGCAGCACATCAATAAAGTGTACCAGCTTATTGAGTGTATCGAGCGCCATGCCCTCAACCTCATCGGCACTGTAAATACCATTAAATGGGCACTGTTCATCGCGCATGGCAATACCCAGTAGTAAACGGTTTAAGCCATGCTGCCAAGTGTTAAGCTCAATTGCGGGTAAGTCAAAGCTACTTTTATGTTCAGCGTTTACGCCCCATTTAACGCCAACACGCTCCAACCAATACTGAATTTGCTCATATTCATGCGCTTCTAAACCAAACTTTTCAGCAATTTGGGTAACCTGTAATAAATCGAGAATATCCGACACGCCGAAGCGCGAAAACGGTAAATTAGCTAAACTAGCAAACGAACTCAGTACAGGTTTTTCTTGCTCTATGGCTAAATCAGCTAGCGCATAAGGTATAAATCGACTGCCCTGTGCACCACCAAAAACTGCTTCAATATAAGGGCTGTAGGTGCCAACATCGGGCATCATCACGATGATGTCTTTAGGGGTAAGCGCTGAATTTTGATTAAATAAATTAAGTAAGTAGTCGTGCAAACGCTCTACTTCTCGAAGCGGTGTATGGCAATCACTTAGTGTAATGCTTGCATCGTTTGCAGTAATTGGCAGCTTGCCCTCGTCGTTAATAAACCATTCTTTATCATCGGTGAGCGACTCACCTTTAAAGGCAAGTTGGTAAATTTCACTTTGCACTTGGCCGAGCAAGCTATCGTCAAATGCATCTATAAAACCATCAATCCAGCGGGCATCAAGCTGCACTAGTTGCTCAAAATAATCGCGGCCGAGTTTACCCCACGACGATAACAGCGGGTTACCAATAAAATAGTATTCCTCATCGGGATTGGTGTGCTTTTTTTGCTGTGCTTCCACCAGCGGCATTTTTGCGTATTTAGCGGTGATTTTAGCGGCTGTTTTTTCATCAATGATATCGCCCCAGTAATGCTCGCTAGGGTTAAAAAAGAATAAAAATACTTCAGTTTTTTTACTTAAAGCTTCAAACACTTCAAGCTGCGAGCTGGCAATCGCCGATATGCCAAATAAGCTAATGCGTTTTGGTAATAAGGCGCTATCCATGCTCTCAAGTGCACTGAGTAACTGCCCTTGCATATTGGCACGGTGAAATTGGCTTTGCCCTAGCTGTTTGCTTAATTTGACGATACGACGCCATAAATCGGGTTGCCAAGGCGCAATCGTTATATCAACATCGTCAAGCTCATCGGTGCCACTATCCCATTTGGCTATCCAATGGGGGCGATACATCAAATATTGGTCGTACACATCGGCTATTTTTTCACATAGAGCAAAGGTTTTTTGGCCGTCAATATCGCCCTCTAAATAGGTTTTAAGCGGTAAGTACAGCGGCTCATTTATGCACTGGGGTAAAATGGCAAATAATTTCCAAGCAAGGTTAGGTTTGTTAAAGGCCGACTCTTTAGGTACGTTTGGTAGTAATTGCTGATACAACTGCCAAATAAAACTCGACGGCAGCGGAAAGTCTACCTGTGCAGCTACGCCTAAATTTTCACTTAAACCGATTTTAAGCCATTGCGACATACCCGGCGATTGCACTAGCACCACTTCTTTATCAAATGGGCTTTGCAATGGGTTTACTTTTAATAGCTGATGAAACTGCGCTTGCAGGGCTTCCATACGGTTTGATTGAATAATATTGAGCATACGATACCAGCCTTACTTGAGATAAGGCCAGTGTAAGATATTTTCAATTTAAGCGGTAGCGCTAAGAGGGAATTGGCATTAATAAATCAGCAAGTTAGCCCGCCGATAGATGAAATTTTAAACGCACAGCTTTAACCGCAGTGCGTTTATTATTTAAATGGTGATGCTATTTATAAGGACTAATACTTGAAAGACTAAAATCACTTTGCATAATAACTTGGCCATCAATGCCTTTAAGTTTTAATGAAATAGCAGGGTCGACTTGTTGCCAGTCTATGCTTAAATCACCATAGTTAACATTATGTGTGTAATCACCGACACGATGCTGGTTAGGGCTAACGTCTTTCCACTTTTCTGTCAGACCTGAGCTGGTCATTTCAATAAGCGGGTAATCAAGGTTATGTTGATACCTTGAAATCTCGCCCCAGTGAGTATCGCCACTAATAATAATCACACCATTTACTTGGTGTTTTTTAATTAGCGCAAATAAACGGTTTCGATCCTCAGGAAAATTTGCCCACGACTCCCAGCCGGTAAAATCTGGCAGTAACTGCAAGCTCGACGCTATTAGCTTTATTGCCGCTGGCTTTTTAAGCTCGGCTTCAAGCCATTGCCACTGTGCTTCCCCTAGCATTGATGCGCCTTTAACTTCAGTTGGACTGTACGGGCCTTGGTTATTTGCTTTACGCTTGGTGTAATACTCAATCTCGCTAACAGAATTAAGTGTGTCACGATTAAAGCGTAAATCTGGCATGATCACCTGCACGGTTTGCTCGCCTTCGCCATACATGTACGAGGTATAAATGCCGTCAGCACGGGTACGGCGTTTTGAGTTTGCCGGTTCTTGCCAAAAATCGAGCATGATTTGCCGCGATGCTTCTTTATGCGGATACCCTTTCCCCGCGTCATTTTGACCATAATCGTGATCATCCCACATAGCTATTATTGGTGTTTGTGCGCGTAGTGCTTTAAAGCCTGGCTTTGCTCCAAGGCGTTGGTATTTATTTTTAAGCACAGTCATGTCGTTAGTATCGCCGTAGATGTTATCCCCTAAAAATATAAATAAATCACTCTGCTCTTTGTTAATGGCGTTAAATATAGGAATGTCTTTATCTTGATGTCCGCAAGAGCCAAATAATATTTTAGACGGCGCAGCCATTGCTCCAATGCTAATCACAATAGTCAGTGACAGTGCAAAATTCTTAAGGGTTTTTAGTAACTGTTTCATTTTAAAATCTCGTTAATAGCCGGTGCCATATTAGGGTTAATCTTGTTTGGGTTTTGCCCAAGTGCTTTTAAAACGGTGGCGGCAATTTGCGCTTGTTTAAGCTCGTTTTTAGTTTTAATTAAGCCGTTATTTTTAATTGCAGGACCAATAGCTGCAAGCCAAATATGCTCAGAGCCAATAATTCCCTCAGGAAATGCCTTTTTACCCTGCTCCGAATTTGCTAATGCCCGTTTAGAGCTGTGATGTTGCCAATCGTTTGCGTAGCTGCCACGGCCGTGATCAGTAGTAACAATTAACGTAGTATTATTTTTATAACCTGCTGTGCTTTGAATGGTTTGCCATAAATCTTTTAAAAATGCATCGCTTTGCTTAGCCGATTTTAAATAGGCGTCGTAATGCCCATCGTGAGCAAAATCGTCAGTTTCTCCTAAGCTAATCACCAACAATCTTGGCTTTTTAGCCAGCATATAGGCTTTAGCAAATCGATAGGTAAAACTATCAAGCCGCACATTGTGCCATGGGCTGGGGATTTCTGTTTGTAATGCGTTTAACAGGGGCGCATCGGCAAATAAATCATCGGCAATAGGCATAAATCCTGCGTTTACATACACATGACTACGCTTAATATTTACAATGTAAGGAAACACATCCCAGCTACCAAATAACGCGGTGCTGTTTTTAAATTCAGGCTGGGCGTTTAAACGCTCTAAAATAGTTTTATTTGGGTTGAATACCTTGTCGTTACTGTTGATACTTTCATCCACTTCACCAGTGAGAATTTCGTGATATCCAGGGTATGAAAAATACCACGGATTACTCACCGACATAGTTGAGCCTTTAGCCCTATCGCCAATAATAACGCCTTGCTTTGCAATGGTTTGAGTTAAAAATGGCATTAACAACTGTTGACGCTGTTGCGGACTTTCATGCCAAAATTGGCTCTTTAATTGCGCTGGTTGCTTAACAAACTCTTTATTATTAATCAGCTTGTTATCGGCACCATTGAATACTTCTTGCCAGCGAACTCCATCTAAAGTTACCAACACCACATTTTGCGGTGCAGCCAAAACCGCCTGACTGTTAAGTAAAGCCAAACCGATTATTAGTATTGTTATTATTGTTTGCATACACACCTCGTTTAATAAAAAGCCCATCAATGATGGGCTTAATTACGTTTATTACGTTTTAAAACGTGGCGGTTAACGTCACGACTGCTGTGCGTGGGGCGCCAATAAAGTAAGTGCTCCCATTACCTGTGCCGCCTGCTAGGTAGCTTTCATCAGTAATGTTGTAAACCACAAAAGCAATATCAACGGCTTTGAAGGGGCCAGCATTAACTTCGGCTGCGTAGCCTGCATTTAAATCAACCACGGTATAGCTATCTACATCGCCACGCTCGCCAGTGTATTTAGCCGATAAACCAAAGCGGAAATCACCGCTGTAATAATCGGTTGAAAGCACAAATAAATCATCTACTGAATCAATTACTTTGCTTCCTGCTTCAAAGCCTGGCGCATCGCCTTTGTATTCAGAACTATTATTGGTGTATGAGCTATATACATTCCACTCATTATTAAGCATATAACTTGCTGACAGCTCTAAACCTGTCGATTCAATACCGCCCACATTTAGGTACGAGCCGTTTGTGCCTATGGTGTAGTCTATACCACCGGTGTCGCTGCCTGGTGCTATAAAGGTGATACGGTTATCAAATTCAATTGAATAGGCCGTTGCCGTTAGCTTAAGTGCATTATTTTGATAGCGTACACCTAGATCAATATTTTCTGCGGTTTCTGGCTCAATAGCTGACAAGTCAGAGCTATCGCGCTCAAGCACACCATCTTTAATGGCGGCAAAGTTTTCGCTGTAGCTGGTAAATAACTCAGTGTTACTGTTTAACTGATATAAAATACCGCCACTAAATAGAAGGTCTGAATCACTGTTTACTTTAGCTGTGGTGGCGTTTTGATAATGGTCATACTTTTCTATGTCTACTAAGTACTTTTTAACCCCTAGGTTAAGAGTTAAGTCGTCAAATGACATTGAGTCTTGGGCGTACCATTTGAGCGTATCGGTCTCAAAGGTGTTTTTATATTGCGTCCAATAAGGGGTGTTATCAAAGTGATGATAAATGCGCGCATCTATAACTTTATGCCAATCTCGTGACTCATCACGGTCGCTTTGCTCATACCAAAAACCGGCTTCAATATCGTGCATGCCAATGCTTGCTTGATAATTAGCAGTTACCCCTAAACGGTCTTTATTATAATGTGTATGACGATAAGACATAACTGGCGTTGCATCAGCATCGTAACATGCAGGATTAAGCTCAGGGCCTGACTCCCACGGCCAGTTTAAGCTAGCCGTACAACCTGCATTAGGAGCAAGTGGGTTACCATTACTATCTGTAAAGCCATAAGAGCCTGCGTTTGTGCCACCTTCTGTGGTTGGGTTACCATTTTCATCTACAGGGGACGTTAAATAAGGAGGGATCCAATCACCTCGGCCTGAGTTTTTATGATAATAAGGGCTAATGGTTAACAATGAGGTGGGTGAAATCGCGTATTCAAACTTTAAATACCCTAGAGTGTTTTCACGCAGCGTGCCCCAACCTTCTGCAAACATTTGGTCAAAGTGCGGAACGCCTGTCCAGTTCCATGTTAGTTGATCCCAATCTGGAGTTTGTTCAAATTGTGCCAAGCTCACGCTATTATAATTCGTCTCGCTTACATCATCGTAAGATAAACGCCCTGTTATAGTTAACGCATCAAGGGTGGTGACAAATTTCGCTTCAGCATGTTGGTTATCTTTCCCACCATTGCTGCCCGAACCAATCCAGCGGCTAGTATCGGTTTGCGAATAACTCACATACGCTTGAGTATTATCAAAAATGGTGCCAGTTTCGTGTTTAACGTAATAGCGACTTGCGTCATGGCTGCCTGAGGTATATGCAAAAGTGGTGCTTTTTTCAACGCTAGGCGCTTTACTTACAAAGTTAAAAGTACCACCTAGCGCCTCTAACGAGGCTGATTTAATATCTGAAGTGCCCTGACCTACTTCCACGGTGACAAGATTTTCGCTATCTAGGTAACGATTCGCTTTAGCACCACCGCCATAATTTGAACCGCCATTAGGAATACCGTCTACCGTCATACCTAATTGCTGCTGGTTTGAGTCGATACTAAAACCACGCATGGTAATAGTGGTTGACCAATCGTCGCCGCCAAATGCGTCGCCTTCGTTTATGCTAATGCCAGGTAAGTTATCTATTACTGATAACACACTCGATACCGAGCTTTGTTGCTCAAGCATGGCAGGTTCAATAACGTTGTTTGCATAACTGGTTGGTTTTGCAGTAACGGTTACTTCTTCTATCACGTTATCGTTAGCATAAGCTGAAGTTGATACCGCCATGGCCACAGCCATGCTCAAAATCGATTTATTTTTTAAAGCGTACATTGTTGTCCCGTTTGATTCTAATTATAAAAGGTAATTATGAAAGCGGGCACAGTCTATTTTTTAAATATGACAACGAGGGGGAACTTTATTGACAGCAAGATTAAACAATTATGAGTATATTATGGCAAATAAATGTATAAAAAAAGACACTCACAGTTGTCCATGAGTGTCCTATTGTTTTTACTAAATTAGCTGCTATTTCAATTCAGCTAGCATGTCATCACTGTAAGCTGTGACTTCTTCGCCGTTTTTAATTTTGCTAATGTAATCTGGGTTAGCTATAAGCGGGCGACCAATAGCAATTAAATCAAATTTATTGTCGTTAATCGCTTCTTTCGCAGTTTCAAAACTATAACTACCTACACCCACTAAGGTACTTGCATAACCAGCTCGTAAAAATTCAGAGGTTGATTTACCTTCTAGTGAATCAAAACGCATGCTGTCGTCAAAAATACCGCCGTGTAAATAAGCTAACTTGCGGTTTTCAAGCTCTGGTAATAAGTAGTCAAATACTGCTTTATCGCGATTGTCCTCGCTCATATTAAAATAAGCACCTGGCGTTAAACGCATAGCGGTACGCTCATTGCCTACAACATCAATAACTGCATCGGTTACTTCCAGTGCAAAACGAGACATGTTTTCTGGTGTTTGCCCGTACTCGTCATCACGTTCATTTGCCGCATAATGTAAAAATTGGTCAATTAAATAACCATTAGCACCGTGAATTTCTACGCCGTCAAAACCCGCTTCCATCGCATTTTCTGCGGCCTTAGCGTAGTCAGCCACTAAGCCTTTAATGTCGTCTGTAGTTACAGGCTTTGGCGTAACATAAGTGAGTTCGCGCATACGCGGTACTGAACCTTCAACCCCAATTGCCGATGGCGCCAAAACATCACCACCAAAAAAGTGAGGGTGTGCTACACGGCCAACATGCCATAGTTGTGCAAACATTTTTCCGCCATTAGCATGTACTGCGTCAGTGACTTTTTTCCAACCTTGAATTTGTTCACTAGTGAAAAGCCCAGGTGTATTTGGATAACCTTGAGCATCAGCACGGATAATAATGGCTTCACTAATAATTAAGCCTACATCAGCACGACGAGCGTAGTAATCAACCATGGCTTGTGTGGGCACTAAATTGTCATCTGCCATACAGCGGGTCAATGGTGCCATAAGTACGCGGTTTTGCAGTTCAATGCTGTTATTTAATTTAAAAGGTGAAAGTAAGTCAATCGACATAATATTTATCCTTTGTTGAATGTACATTCAAGATAAGGTCACTTGAATGAATATTCAAGTATAATTTTGAAACTTTGTTTAAGATTGCGTAAACTGCCACCTAGGCCTAAGAAAGATAAATTTCTTCATTACTACTCTATCCACTAAAAGAGTCATTATGAGAACTGCAGAATTTGATAAAGAGTTTGTACTGCGCCAAGCTATGGCCATGTTTATGCTTCATGGCTATGCAAAAACCAGTATGCAAAAATTGACTCAAGCCACCCATTTACATCCGGGTTCTTTGTATGGAGCATTTGGTAATAAAAAAGGCATTTTTTTAGCCGCTACTGAGCAATACCAAACCGATCGCAATACACAATTTACGGCGCTGTTTGAGCACAGTAATTGTATTTTAGATACGCTGAAACAATACCTTAATATCATTGTGCAAGAATGTATCGACGGCGAAGCAACTAAAGTGTGCTTGCTTACAAAAAGCATTAGCGAGGTAGAGGGTAACGATCCACAAATTTGCCACGTATTACGTACTAATTTAACGGCGTACGAGCATGCCTTTGCGCAGCAATTACAAAAAGCGATAGATAACAAAGAAATTACCAATGGGCGAAGTGCCATAGAGCTAGCACGATTTTGTGTTATGGGTATTTATGGATTGCGCACTTATGCATTAACAAATCAAGACCCTGACGCACTAAACCAACTAGCCGACGAGCTGCTTGCAGCCATTAGCTAAACTTAATTTTAAAGCGCAGTATGTCGCTGCCTTTTGTATTCCCCCCACAGTGAGAGAGAGCCAAAAATGACCACTGACAATTTATCAAAGCAAGACGACGTAATTTTAGGCCTTGGCGCAAAAAAACGACTCGCATACATGTACGAAACTGTGCAACAGTTTAAGCAAGTGTGGATTTTAAACGATGACGACGGCTGCGTAATGCTCACTAACGAAGACGACGATTGCGTACCCGTATGGCCAACCCGTGATTTTGCACAAGCATGGGCAACCGGTGAATGGGAAGGATGTACACCTAAAGCAATTCCAACAGCAGATTGGTTTAGCCGCTGGACGCCAGGCCTTGAAGAAGACGACTTACTAGTTGCCGTGTTCCCTACCGAAGAAGACGACGGCACAATTTTATTTCCTGATGAATTTCAAGCGCAGCTCAATGCTAAACCAAAAAAATATTAAACTGCCCATAAAGCCATTTTGACAAATGGCTTTTAAATTACCTTCTTGTTATTAGCAACCGTTCACGCACAAACCATCACTAGAAGCAGTCATACAATAGCCAAACTAAATAAATTATTAACCCTTTAATTAATCATTAACTATATTTTTATAATAACAGCTCACCGTTTAGTGATTAAAGTTAGTAACTACAAAGCAAAAATACGCTAAAGCGGTCATAACTATAATTATTCTGTTAAAAATGCAGTACAATTTTTACCGGTCACTAACTTAGGTATTACATGCGGTACACTTTCAATTTTATATGTTGTTTACTATTTCAAACCATTAGTTTTAGTGCTTTTGCTGTAGCATTAAATCAAAATGACAGCTTACAACTAAAGTCTGCTATGTGGCATCAAGTAGATTTAGCTAAACCAACCCAAGGTGAGCAACTCGTTAATGCCTATCACAATGTAAGTACTCCCGTCACTTCGCTGTATAGTGCCCATGGCAGTGCAATAGCAAAAATTAGTTTAACCACAACGAGCGCAGGACGCTGGTATATAATCCCCCAAATTAATTATTTAGATAGTGGCGTTGCTTTTTATCAAGATACTAGTGGGATCAGAGAAATCGCTGATTTTTCACAAAATAGCGTCACTCAATCAGCCATTGTAATGCACAGCCAAGCTTTTGAATTACAGCTAGAAGCTAATTCACACGGTGTTTTATGGCTTTATATTAATGCTAAGCACTTTGCTAAACCTGTTAGCATTAACGTTATACCTCAATCTGCTTTTGTTAAACTTCAGTTTTATATCAATTCATTAAGCTTAGTGTCTATTACGATAATGCTGACCTTGGCCTGCATGGCCTTAATAATGTTCTTTAAAACACAACATCGCGTGGCGTTATTTTGTGCAGGTTACATAGGGTTACACGGCATTGGCTGGGCATTCGCGGCGGGGATAGTTGCGTTACTTTTTAATTACCACGCAATTAACACCCATTACTTTGGCATGTATATTTTTGCCTTCGCTATTGCTTGTGCCAGCTCATTTGCATATTACTTATTTAACTTTGACCAACATACCCGCACTGGTATTAGCCGATTTTTAAAATACTTCTCCATAACCGCATTTGCCTGTGGTTTTTTAAACCTCTTTTTACCCTTTCATTGGGTGTTTTATTTAGCTCATTTCCTTGCTGCCATTTGGGTGTATTTAAGCTTAAAACTGGGCTTTACAATGCTGGGGATGAAAGACTTTAGAGCGAAATATTTTTTAACTGGCAACCTTGTTTATAGCTTGTCCTTAGTTATTTTTATTTTATCGCACCTAAATTTAATAGAAATAAGTTCACCTGAATTATGGGTACTTATTGCTCTGGCCATTGATTGTATCTGTATTTTACTTTCTTTATCTGAATGGCTAAAAATAAAGCAAAATAATTATATAAAAGCGCTAGAGCTATCACGCAGAGACCCACTCACCAAAGTAGGAAACCGGCTGCAATTACAAGAAATACTTGATAACTTAGATAATTTTTATCTCATAGTGTTTATAGATTGCGACAATATTAAAAGCGTTAACGATCACCTAGGTCATGCTCACGGTGACAAGCTACTCATTGAGGTTACACGGTTAATACAAAATGCGTTAGCCGATATAGGCGAGGTATGCAGAACCGGCGGTGATGAGTTTATTTGTGTGTGTAACGTTCAGTCAGCACAACAGCTCGCCCAACTCATCCTGAGCATAAACGAGTCATTAAACTATATTCATCAACAAGTTCAAAAACATTGGCCGTTATCAGGCGTGAGCTATGGCTTAGCAAGTAGTGAGGAATGTAATGACTACAAAGCCTGCTTAACTTTAGCCGACCAACGAATGTATACATTAAAACATCAGCGTAAAAACAAACGCCAAGTGCAAAGCCAACACGCTTAACTTTATTACAGGCACAAAAAAGGACGTCCTGAGACGTCCTAATATAGAATAATGGTGGAGAGAGAGGGATTCGAACCCTCGTTAGGGATTAACCTAAACACACTTTCCAGGCGTGCGCCTTCAGCCACTCAGCCATCTCTCCACAATGTTGCTTTGCAACAGCGCGCTATAGTATGAAATACACTTGCTTGGTGCAAGGCCTTTTTAACATCATGCTTTTAACTGCTCAATAATCAAACTAACTACTCATAAGCAAATAAAAAGGCGATACCTGAGTATCGCCTTTATCTAATGCATTATATTGCTATTTATTATTTTGCCATATTGGCTGTAAAGTCTAGCATGCGATTTAATGATTTAAGTGCGCCTTCACGCAAATCCATATCAACAAACACTTCTTTACCGCTGGCATCAATCAGTGCTTCCTCAATCGCTTGTAAGCCGTTCATTGCCATCCAAGGGCAGTGAGCGCAAGTTTTACATGTAGCGCCGCTACCAGCCGTTGGCGCTTCAAAAAACTCTTTATCTGGGCATAGTTGCTGCATTTTATAAAAGATACCGCGATCGGTCGCCACAATAAACTTTTTATTAGGCATAGTTTGCGCTGCTTTAATAAGCTGGCTAGTAGAGCCAACAGCATCAGCAAGTTCAACAATTTCAGCCGGTGATTCGGGATGCACCAATACGCCTGCATCTGGATGCAAGACTTTAAAGTCTTTTAGCGCTTTGGTTTTGAACTCATCATGTACAATACATGCGCCGTTCCACATGATCATATCGGCGCCAGTATTCTTTTGAATATAACTGCCTAAATGCTTATCTGGGCCCCAAATGATTTTTTCGCCTTGCTCATCTAAGTGCTCTACTATTTCAAGTGCACACGATGAGGTAACTATCCAATCAGCACGCGCTTTAACCGCGGTAGAAGTGTTAGCATACACTACCACTTTACGGTCTGGGTGTTGATCACAAAACGCTGAAAACTCATCCACTGGACAACCAATATCTAATGAACAAGTCGCTTCAAGTGTTGGCATAACCACGGTTTTGTTAGGGGTTAAAATTTTAGCAGTCTCACCCATAAAACGTACACCCGCGACGATAATCATATCGGCTTCATGGCGAGCGCCAAAACGCGCCATTTCGAGTGAATCGGCTACACAGCCGCCCGTTTCTTCAGCAAGTGCTTGAATTTCAGGATCAGTGTAATAATGAGCAACAAGTACCGCGTTTTTCTCTTGCAGTAATTGTTTTATACGCGCTTTATATTCGCCTTTTTCGTCTTGTGTTAACGGTGCCGGCTTAGGAGGGAAAATATAACCTTCAGGCATAATAGTTTGAGCTAAACTCATGTTCTCGACCACTTTATTTACAGTGCAATTAATAGCGCAAATTATACGAGAAACGAACGGTAAATAATAGCAATCTAGTCAGGCAGTTTATAAATAAAAATAAGGGAGATACTAAGAAATATATTATACGGAGAAAGTGTACCAGAAGTGGTGGGTCATGATGGACTTGAACCATCGACCAATGGATTAAAAGTCCACTGCTCTACCAACTGAGCTAATGACCCGCTCTGGTTTACTTATAAAAAGTAAGTCTGCGTAAATCCGCCGATTATAACCATCCAGTAAAGAATGGTGGGTCATGATGGACTTGAACCATCGACCAATGGATTAAAAGTCCACTGCTCTACCAACTGAGCTAATGACCCGCTCTGGTTTACTTATAAAAAAGTAAGGCTGCGTAAATCCGCCGATTATAACCACTCAATAAAGAATGGTGGGTCATGATGGACTTGAACCATCGACCAATGGATTAAAAGTCCACTGCTCTACCAACTGAGCTAATGACCCGCTCTGGTTTACTTATAAAAAGTAAGGTTGCGTAAATCCGCCGATTATAGCCATTCAGTAAAGAATGGTGGGTCATGATGGACTTGAACCATCGACCAATGGATTAAAAGTCCACTGCTCTACCAACTGAGCTAATGACCCGCTCTGGTTTACTTATAAAAAGTAAGGTTGCGTAAATCCGCCGA